>NZ_RJPX01000021.1:0-40771 GCF_003944325.1 Streptococcus mitis
ATTGCTTAAGTTAGGAGTTCCTAAATGGATAGCAGATAAGGTATCTGGCTGGGGTGACCACTATCAATTAGTAGCTCAGAAGTCGGTACTTAAACGTGCTATATCAAAACCAGTCCTTGAGAAACGTGGACTGGTTTCGTGTTTGGATTATTACCTTGAACGACATGCGTTAAAAGTTAGTTGAACCGCCGTATGCCGAACGGCACGTACGGTGGTGTGAGAGGGGCTAGAGATTATCCCCTACTCGATGGCTTTATTTTACAAAAGCATTGATTTCTGCTTCGATGTTAGCAATCTTAGCTTGTGATTCTTCGTTGGTTTCACCTACAACTGCAATGTAGAACTTGATTTTTGGTTCTGTACCTGAAGGGCGAACGGCAATCCATGAACCATCAGCAAGAGTGTATTTCAATACATCACTTGGAGGAGTTGTCAAGTTTGTAACAGTTCCGTCAGCAGCAGTAGCAGTTTGGGCTTTGAAGTCTTCTACGACAGTGATAGCTGTTGTGTTCCATTCTTTTGGAGCATTGTTACGGAATTTAGCCATAATCGCTTTGATTTGTTCAGCACCATCGACACCTGAAAGAGTTACAGAGATTGTCTTTTCAGCGTAGTAGCCGTACTCTTTGTAGATTTCTTCGATACCATCAGCAAGTGTCAAACCGCGTGAACGGTAGTAGGCAGCAAGTTCAGCAACGACAAGAACAGCTTGGATAGCATCTTTATCACGTACGAATGGTTTAATCAAGTAACCGAAGCTTTCTTCAAATCCCATCATGTATGTGTGATTGTGTTTTTCTTCGAATTCTTGGATTTTTTCAGCGATAAATTTGAAACCTGTCAAAACGTTGAACATAGTTGCGCCGTAGCTTTCAGCAATCTTCGTTACCAAGTCAGTTGATACGATAGATTTACATAGAGCTGCATTTTCAGGAAGAGTTCCAGCGTTTTTGTGGGCTTCCAAGATGTATTTAGCCATGATAGCACCGATTTGGTTACCTGAAAGGTTGAGGTAGCTACCATCTTTTTGAAGAACTTCCACACCAACACGGTCAGCATCAGGGTCAGTTGCGACAAGAACGTCTGCACCAACTTGACGACCAAGTTCTTCAGCAAGAGCAAAAGCTGCTTGGCTTTCTGGGTTTGGAGATTTTACAGTTGAGAAGTCTGGATCAGCAGTTGCTTGTGCTTCAACAACTTGAACAGAGTCAAATCCTGCTTGGGCAAGAGCACGACGAGCTAACATTTCACCAGTACCATGAAGTGGTGTGTAGACAATCTTCATGTCTTTACCAAATTCTTCAATCAAAGCTGGGTTGATGTTAACGTCTTTGACTTCTTTGAGGTATTCCACATCGACAGCTTCGCCGATAACTTCAATCAAGCCAGAAGCTTTTTCAGCTTCAACATCAGCAACTTCTACCGCAAATGGGTTTTCGATTGCACGGATATAAGTAGTCAAAGCGTCCGCGTCGTGTGGAGGCATTTGTCCACCGTCTTCACCGTAAACCTTGTAACCGTTAAATGGAGCAGGGTTGTGGCTGGCTGTAACCATGATACCTGCGAAACAGTTGAGATGACGAACTGCAAATGATAGTTCTGGAGTTGGACGAAGGCTTTCAAATACGTAAGATTTGATACCGTGTTTAGCAAGAACTGCCGCAGATTCAAAGGCAAACTCAGGTGAGAAGTGACGGCTATCGTAGGCAATTGCGACACCGCGTTTTTTTTCGTTTCCACCTTTTGACTCAATCAAACGAGCCAATCCTTCAGTAGCTTGACGAACAACGTAGATGTTGATGCGGTTTGTACCAGCACCAATCAAACCACGCATACCTGCAGTACCAAATTCAAGATTTGTATAGAAGGCATCTTCCTTTGTTTTTTCGTCCATATTTTCCAAATCTTGACGAAGGTAGTCAGGAAGCTCCGCAAAATCAACCCATTTCTGGTAATTTTCTTGGTAAGACATTGAAATTCTCCTTTTTGTAAATTGTTTTAACCGTTCACATTATAGCACTTTTTAGCGTTTTAGTAAAACGGCAGCATAATTTTCAGAAAAGTAGTGACATATGCCTGTTTATCAAGTCTTGAATGCCTTGGGGAAACATGCTATACTACTTGTATGATTATTTTACAAGCTAATAAAATTGAACGTTCTTTTGCAGGAGAGGTTCTTTTTGATAATATCAACCTGCAAGTTGATGAAAGAGACCGAATTGCTCTTGTTGGAAAAAATGGTGCAGGAAAGTCTACTTTGCTCAAGATATTGGTTGGAGAAGAGGAGCCAACTAGCGGAGAAATCAATAAGAAAAAAGATATTTCTCTGTCTTACCTAGCCCAAGATAGCCGTTTTGAGTCTGAAAATACTATTTATGATGAAATGCTTCATGTCTTTGATGACTTGCGTCGGACGGAGAAACAACTTCGTCAGATGGAGTTGGAGATGGGTGAAAAGTCTGGTGAGGATTTGGATAAACTGATGTCAGATTACGACCGCTTATCTGAGAATTTTCGTCAGGCAGGTGGCTTTACCTATGAAGCTGATATTCGAGCGATTTTGAATGGATTCAAGTTTGACGAATCTATGTGGCAGATGAAAATTGCCGAGCTTTCTGGTGGTCAAAATACTCGTTTGGCACTTGCCAAAATGCTTCTTGAAAAGCCCAATCTCTTGGTATTAGACGAGCCAACCAATCACTTGGATATCGAAACCATTGCCTGGCTAGAGAATTACTTGGTAAATTATAGCGGTGCCCTCATTATCGTCAGTCACGACCGTTATTTCTTGGACAAGGTTGCGACGATTACGCTAGATTTGACCAAGCATTCTTTGGATCGTTATGTGGGTAATTACTCTCGTTTTGTGGAATTAAAGGAGCAGAAGCTAGCTACTGAAGAAAAAAACTATGAAAAGCAACAAAAGGAAATCGCTGCTCTGGAAGATTTTGTCAATCGCAATCTAGTCCGTGCTTCAACGACCAAACGTGCCCAATCTCGTCGCAAGCAACTTGAAAAAATGGAACGTTTAGACAAGCCTGAAGCTGGTAAGAAATCAGCTAATATGACCTTCCAGTCTGAGAAAACGTCTGGTAATGTTGTATTGACTGTTGAAAATGCGGCTGTTGGCTATGATGGGGAAGTCCTGTCAGAACCGATTAACCTAGACCTTCGTAAGATGAATGCTGTTGCCATCGTTGGTCCAAATGGAATCGGCAAGTCAACCTTTATCAAGTCTATTGTGGACCAGATTCCTTTTATCAAGGGAGAAAAGCGCTTTGGCGCTAATGTTGAGGTTGGTTACTATGATCAAACCCAAAGCAAGCTGACACCAAGTAATACTGTATTAGATGAACTCTGGAATGATTTTAAACTGACACCAGAAGTTGAAATTCGTAGCCGCCTCGGTGCCTTCCTTTTCTCAGGAGATGATGTTAAAAAATCTGTCGGCATGCTGTCTGGTGGCGAGAAAGCTCGTTTGCTTTTGGCTAAATTGTCTATGGAGAACAACAACTTCTTGATTCTGGACGAGCCAACCAACCACTTGGATATTGATAGCAAGGAAGTGCTAGAAAATGCCTTGATTGACTTTGATGGAACTCTTCTATTCGTCAGCCACGATCGTTACTTTATCAATCGTGTAGCCACTCATGTACTGGAATTGTCAGAGAAGGGTTCAACTCTCTACCTTGGAGATTACGATTACTATGTTGAGAAGAAAGCAGAAGTAGAAGCGATTCAGATAGAAGAAGCTTCAACTAGCAATCAAGCAAAAGAAGCAAGTCCAGTCAATGACTATCAGGCCCAGAAAGAAAGTCAAAAAGAAGCCCGCAAGCTCATGCGACAAATCGAAAATCTAGAAGCTGAAATCGAAGAGTTAGAAAGTCAAAGTCAAGCCATTTCTGAACAAATGTTGGAAACCAACGATGCAGGTAAACTCATGGAATTGCAGGCGGAGCTGGACAAAATCAGCCACCGTCAGGAAGAAGCTATGCTTGAGTGGGAAGAATTATCAGAGCAGGTGTAAAGATGGAACATCTTGGAAAAGTATTTCGTGAATTTCGGACAAGTGGAAATTATTCTTTAAAGGAGGCGGCAGGGGACTCCTGTTCAACGTCTCAGTTATCTCGCTTTGAGCTTGGGGAGTCTGACCTAGCAGTCTCACGTTTCTTTGAGCTTTTGGATAACATTCATGTAACAATCGAAAATTTCATGGATAAGGCAAGGAATTTTCATAATCATGAACATGTTGCCATGATGGGACAAATTGTGCCTCTTTACTATTCAAATGATATTGCAGGTTTTCAAAAGATTCAAAGAGAACAACTTGAAAAGGCTAAGAGTTCGATGACACCCCTTTATTTTGAGCTGAACTGGATTTTGCTACAAGGTCTGATTTGTCAAAGAGATTCGACTTATGATATGAAGCAGGATGATTTGGATAAGGTAGCAGATTATCTCTTCAAAACAGAAGAATGGACCATGTATGAATTGATTCTTTTCGGGAATCTCTATAGTTTCTACGATGTAGACTATGTCACTCGGATTGGTAGAGAAGTTATGGAGAGGGAAGAATTTTACCAAGAGATTGGTCGCCATAAGAGATTGGTGTTGATTTTGGCCCTCAATTGTTACCAGCATTGTTTAGAGCACCTTTCTTTCGAAAATGCAAGCTATTTTGAGACTTATACAGAGAAGATTATTGGTAAAGGGATCAAGCTGTATGAGCGTAATATTTTCCATTATCTAAAAGGCTTTGATTTGTACCAAAAAGGAAAGTGTAAAGAAGGCTGTAAGCAGATGAAAGAGGCCATGCGTATTTTTGACCTACTAGGTCTTCCAGAGCAAGTAGCCTACTATCAGGAACACTACGAAAAATTTGTCAAAGATTAATTTTCCCAAATAAGGGAAAAATGAAAAAGCTCCTTTCGGTTTTGATACAATAGTTTCAAAATTTGAGAGGAGTTTTTATATGAATCGCTATGCAGTACAGTTGATTAGCCGTGGAGCTGTTAACAAAATAGGGAATATGCTCTATGATTATGGAAATAGTGTCTGGTTGGCTTCCATGGGGACTATCGGACAGACAGTTTTAGGAATGTATCAGATTTCTGAACTCATCACATCTATTCTCGTCAATCCCTTCGGCGGAGTTATTTCAGACCGATTTTCTCGTCGTAAGATTTTAATGACGACAGACCTTGTTTGTGGGATTCTTTGTCTGGCTATTTCTTTCATAAGGAATGATAGCTGGATGATTGGGGCTTTGATTTTTGCCAACATTGTTCAGGCGATTGCCTTTGCCTTTTCTCGTACAGCCAATAAAGCTATCATAACTGAAGTGGTGGAGAAAGATGAGATTGTGATCTATAATTCTCGCTTAGAGCTGGTTTTGCAGGTTATAGGTGTTAGCTCTCCTGTTCTTTCCTTCCTTGTTTTACAATTTGCAAGTCTCCATATGACGCTACTGCTAGACTCGCTGACTTTTTTCATAGCTTTTGTTCTAGTGGCTTTCCTTCCAAAAGAGGAAGCAAAAGTTCAAGAGAAAAAGGCTTTTACTGGGAGAGATATTTTTGTAGATATCAAGGATGGGTTACACTATATCTGGCATCAGCAAGAAATTTTCTTCCTTTTGCTGGTAGCTTCCAGCGTTAATTTCTTTTTTGCAGCTTTTGAATTTCTACTTCCCTTTTCGAATCAGCTTTATGGGTCAGAAGGAGCCTATGCAAGTATTTTAACTATGGGGGCTATTGGTTCCATCATTGGGGCTCTTCTAGCTAGTAAAATTAAAGCTAATGTTTATAATCTTTTGATTTTACTGGCTTTGACAGGTGTCGGAGTTTTTATGATGGGATTACCACTTCCAAATTTTCTTTCCTTTTCTGGAAATTTAGTTTGTGAATTGTTTATGACGATTTTTAATATTCACTTTTTTACTCAAGTACAAATCAAGGTTGAGAGCGAATTTCTTGGGAGAGTACTGAGTACAATTTTTACCTTAGCTATTCTATTTATGCCTATTGCAAAAGGATTTATGACAGTCCTGCCAAGTGTACATCTCTCTTCTTTCCTGATAATTGGAAGTGGTGTTATCATCTTGTCTTGTATATCGTTTATTTATGTTCGAACTTATTTTGAAAAAGAGACATAAGTTTGCTTGGACTTCAAAAATAATTCCAATCTAAGTGTTTTTCCACCCTTCTCGTTTGTGAGGAGGGCTTAGTTTATGGTAAAATGGTTTTATGAATAAAAGAATGAATGAGTTAGTCGCCTTGCTCAATTGCTATGCGACTGAGTACTATACCAGCGATAATCCCTCGGTTTCAGATAGTGAGTATGACCGCCTTTACCGTGAGTTGGTCGAGTTAGAAACTACCTATCCAGATCAAGTGCTAGCAGACAGTCCGACTCATCGTGTTGGTGGCAAGGTTTTAGATGGTTTTGAAAAATACAGTCATCAGTATCCTCTTTATAGTTTGCAGGATGCTTTTTCACGTGAGGAGCTTGAAGCTTTTGATGCGCGTGTTCGTAAGGAAGTGATCCATCCAACCTATATTTGTGAGCTGAAAATCGATGGCTTGTCAATCTCTCTTACTTATGAAAAGGGGATTCTAGTTGCTGGGGCAACACGTGGAGATGGTTCTATTGGTGAAAATATCACAGAAAATCTTAAACGTGTTAAGGATATTCCTTTGACCTTGCCAGAAGAACTAGATATCACAGTTCGTGGGGAATGTTATATGCCACGCGCTTCTTTTGACAAGGTTAACCAAGCTCGCCAAGAAAATGGAGAGCCTGAATTTGCTAATCCTCGTAATGCAGCAGCAGGAACCCTTCGGCAGTTAGATACAGCTGTAGTAGCCAAGCGCAATCTTGCAACGTTTCTCTATCAAGAAGCTAGCCCTTCAACTCGAGATAGTCAAGAAAAGGTTTTGAAGCATCTTGAACAACTAGGCTTTGTGGTCAATCCTAAGCGAATTTTGGCTGAAAACATAGATGAAATCTGGAATTTTATCCAAGAAGTAGGACAAGAAAGGGACAATCTTCCTTATGATATCGATGGGGTGGTGATCAAGGTCAACGACCTGGCAGGTCAAGAAGAACTCGGCTTTACCGTTAAGGCTCCAAAGTGGGCAGTAGCCTACAAATTTCCTGCTGAGGAAAAAGAAGCACAACTCTTATCCGTTGACTGGACAGTTGGCCGTACGGGTGTTGTAACCCCGACTGCCAATCTAACACCAGTACAACTAGCTGGGACAACTGTTAGTCGTGCAACTCTGCACAATGTGGATTATATTGCTGAAAAAGATATCCGAAAAGATGATACGGTTATCGTTTATAAGGCTGGAGATATCATCCCTGCCGTATTGCGTGTGATAGAGTCCAAACGGGTTTCTGAAGAGAAACTAGATATCCCTACAAACTGCCCAAGTTGTGATTCTGACTTGTTGCACTTTGAAGATGAAGTGGCTCTCCGTTGTATTAATCCGCGTTGCCCTGCTCAAATCATGGAAGGCTTGATTCACTTTGCTTCTCGTGATGCTATGAATATTACAGGCCTTGGTCCATCTATTGTTGAGAAACTTTTCGCTGCCAATTTAGTCAAGGATGTGGCAGATATTTACCGTTTGCAAGAAGAAGATTTCCTCCTTTTAGAGGGGGTCAAGGAAAAGTCCGCTGCTAAACTGTATCAGGCTATCCAAGCATCAAAGGAAAATTCTGCCGAGAAGCTCTTATTTGGTTTGGGAATTCGCCATGTCGGAAGCAAGGCCAGTCAGCTGTTACTTCAACATTTTCACTCGATTGAAAATCTGGCTCAGGCAGATCCAGATGAAGTGGCTAGTATTGAAAGTTTGGGTGGTGTGATTGCCAAGAGTCTTCAGACTTATTTTGCAACAGAAGGTTCTGAAATTCTGCTTAGAGAATTGAAAGAAGCTGGGGTCAATTTGGACTATAAAGGACAGATCGTAGTAGCAGATGCAGCCTTGTCAGGTTTGACAGTGGTATTGACTGGAAAATTAGAACGTCTCAAACGCTCAGAAGCTAAAAGTAAACTCGAAAGCTTGGGAGCTAAAGTAACAGGCAGTGTTTCTAAAAAGACCGACCTTGTCGTTGCTGGTGCAGATGCTGGAAGTAAACTTCAAAAGGCACAAGAACTCGGCATCGAAGTTCGAGATGAAGCTTGGCTAGAAAGTCTGTAATGATCGTTTAAAACCAGACTTTAGACAGTCTGTAATGATCGTTTAAAACCAGACTTTAGACAGTATAACTAGTTTGTTAATCGGGACAAAATCGGCCAAAAATTTATTAGTCAAATAGAAACAAATCAAGAAGTAAAAAGGAAAAATAAAAAATGTTTAATTACCCTATGCGCATTCATTACCATCGCAAGAATGGAGAATACGATACTTGCTCTTTTGTAAAAAGTCAGGATCAGCGGATTGATTTGCTGACTTACCAAGAAGATTATTTTGGTGCCTTATTTAGTTTTGAACACCCAAGTTCTCATGCCTTAGAAAGCTTGAATTTTGTGGTTCATACAGGCCAAACCAGTAAAGAATATGCTATCCGTTTTAATCACTATCCCCTCTTAACAGAGGTCTGGATTTTGGAAGGTGATGACAGAATTTATTATTCTGAAAATCCTGCTATTGTAAGTCCTTTCTATAAAAATCAAAATCCATTTGCCTTTGACAAGGCTATCAATAGTGCTAGTTTCGACCATCATTGGGGGTACCAAGGAGAATTGGGTTGCCGTGTAGAGGAAAATCAGGCTCATTTTGCTCTCTGGGCTCCTACAGCTACAGAAGTGCAAGTTGTCGTTTATGAATCAGCTGCTAACGATGCTCCTGTTTGGAAGACCTTTGAGATGGAGAGAGGCAATAGCTACTCTTATAACCATAAAGACAATACAATCGGTGTCTGGAGTTTGGATGTTGAGGAAGATTTAACTGGTAAGGCTTATCAGTATCAGGTCCAATTCCCTCATCACCAAACAGTGACACGCGATCCTTATACCATCGCGACCAGTCCTGATGGCAAACGTTCAGCTATTCTGAGCCATGAAGAAAAGCAAGTTGCAAACTTCGAGGTCAAGCACGGTTCAGAGGCTACTTGGCGCTTGGCAAATCCATGTAAGGCAGTTATTTGTGAAATGCATATTCGTGATTTGACCAAATCACCGACCTCAGGTGTGGATGAACATCTTCGAGGAACTTTCTTGGGTGCTGCCCAGACTGGAACGGTTAACCAGTACGGTCAGTCAACTGCTTTTGATTACATCAAGAAGCTGGGCTATAATTATGTTCAGTTGCAACCAATTGCAGACCGTCACAAAGAATATGATGCGGATGGGAATGTAACTTACAACTGGGGTTATGATCCACAAAACTATAACGCACCAGAAACGAGCCTTTCAACTAATCCAGATGATCCAGCTCAGGTCATTCGTGATTTGAAGACCATGATTCAAGCTTATCATGATGCGGGTATTGGTGTCATTATGGATGTGGTCTATAATCATACCTTCTCAGTAGTTGATGCACCTTTCCAAACAACAGTCCCTGATTACTATTATCGTATGAATCCAGACGGTACCTTCCAGAATGGAACAGGTGTAGGAAATGAAACAGCCAGCGAACATGAAATGTTCCGCAAGTACATGATTGATTCTCTCCTATACTGGGTGCAGGAATACAATATCGACGGCTTCCGTTTTGATTTGATGGGGATTCATGATGTCAAGACCATGCAGATGATTCGTCAGAGTTTGGATGAAATTGACCCTAACATTATCCTTTATGGAGAAGGATGGGATATGGGAACAGGTCTTGCGCCTTATGATAAGGCCAAGAAAGACAATGCCTACCAGATGCCAAATATTGGTTTCTTTAATGACAATCAGCGCGATGCTGTCAAAGGTGGAGAAGTCTACGGTGCTATCAAGTCAGGTTTTGTCAGCGGTGCTGCGACAGAGCCAATTCTAGCCAAAGCAATCCTAGGCAGTCGTGAATTAGGAACCTATACACATCCAAATCAAGTACTTAACTATGTGGAAGCCCATGACAATTACAATCTTCACGATTTATTGGCAACTCTTCATCCAGACCAAAGTTCAGAGCAAATCATGCGCAAGGTCGAAACTGCCACAGCCATGAATCTGCTCATGCAAGGGATGGCCTTTATGGAAATCGGTCAAGAATTTGGTCGTACCAAACTGGTTGCGACTGGTGAGAATGGTGAGTTGACACATGATGATAGAGAGCGTGCCATGAATAGCTATAATGCTCCTGACAGTGTGAATCAAGTCAACTGGGACTTGCTTAATGAGCGTCAAGACAGTATTGACTTTATCCGTCAGATGATTCGATTGAAGACAGAAACCAGTGCCTTTTCTTACCCTACTTATGAAGAAATTTACCATCATGTCTTTGTTCATTCAGCAAATGAGCATAGTGGTTGGATTGTTTATGAAATTCACAGGGAAGAACACTTATTAGTTGTCTTTAATGCTAAAGGGCAAGACTTCCAGTTTGAAAATGCTGGAAATCTAGAACTGTTGGTGACCAATAGCCATTTAGCTGATAAAGACACGGTTGGTGGTGTTAGCGCCAGCGTCTTTAAAGTTTTGTAGAATTTTACAATTTAAATTCATTTACAGTGCTTTATCTCTTAAAAACAATAAAATCAGGAAATTCATTTCCTGGTTTCTTTTTTTACTTAAAATTATATTTTTGTTAGTAAAATAACGAACTTTATGATAGTATTGTTAAAAAACAATTCGTTTTCAAAGATTTTCCGAAAATTTCTTGATTTACAAGTGAATATATCAGTGAATTTGTTGAAGATTTTCAAAAGAATTTTTAGCAAATATCGTAATTTACTTGAATCTTATCTAAAAAGATAGTATAATAAAACTATAGAAAACGCTTACAAAGGATAGGAGGGTGTATGGATAAGAAAAAAGCTTTAGAAACTTTTATGACAGGTGAGAATTTTCACCTCCAGCATTATCTGGGAGCGCATAGGGAAGAAAAAGCTGGTGAGTCTGGCTATACTTTCCGAGTTTGGGCACCCAATGCTCAGGCAGTTCACTTGGTAGGGGATTTCACCAATTGGCTTGAACATCAAATTCCGATGGAACGGAATGAATTTGGAGTCTGGGAAGTCTTCACCAGTCTTGCTCAAGAAGGCCAAATTTATAAGTACAATATTACACGTGCAACTGGTCATCAGCTTATGAAGATTGATCCCATGGCCGTTCGATATGAGGCTCGCCCTGGTACTGGAGCGATTTTAACAGATATTCCAGAGAAAAAATGGAAGGATGGGCTCTGGCTAGCCCGTAGAAAACGCTGGAGCTTTGAAGAGCGTCCTGTCAATATTTATGAGGTCCATGCTGGTTCTTGGAAGAGAAATCCTGATGGCAACCCCTATACTTTTGCTCAATTGAAAGATGAACTCATTCCTTACTTGGTTGAGATGAACTATACTCACATTGAGTTTATGCCTTTGATGTCTCACCCACTAGGTTTGAGTTGGGGCTATCAGCTTATGGGTTACTTTGCTCTAGAGCATGCCTATGGTCGCCCTGAAGAGCTTCAAGATTTTGTTGAGGAATGTCACTTAAACAATATAGGCGTTATTGTAGACTGGGTACCTGGTCACTTTACTATCAATGATGATGCCTTGGCCTATTATGATGGGACGCCTACTTTTGAATACCAAGACCATAATAAGGCTCATAACTACGGTTGGGGAGCACTCAATTTTGACCTTGGAAAGAATGAAGTCCAGTCTTTCTTGATTTCTAGTATTAAGTTTTGGATTGACTTTTACCATTTGGACGGTATTCGAGTGGATGCGGTTAGCAACATGCTCTATCTTGACTACGATGACGCTCCATGGACACCTAATAAAGATGGGGGCAATCTCAACTACGAGGGATATTATTTCTTAAAGCGTTTGAATGATGTCATTAAACAAGCTCATCCAGATGTGATGATGATTGCAGAAGAAAGCTCATCTGCAACACAGATTACTGACACCAAGGATTCAGATGGTCTTGGCTTTGATTATAAATGGAATATGGGTTGGATGAATGATATCCTCCGATTCTACGAAGAAGATCCGATTTATCGTAAATACGACTTTAACCTGGTGACTTTTAGCTTTATGTATGTCTTCAAGGAGAACTATCTCTTACCATTCTCGCACGATGAAGTGGTTCATGGCAAGAAGAGTATGATGCACAAGATGTGGGGAGATCGCTATAATCAATTCGCAGGCTTGCGCAATCTCTACACTTACCAAATTTGTCACCCAGGTAAAAAATTGCTCTTCATGGGTAGTGAATATGGGCAATTTCTAGAATGGAAATCTGAAGAGCAGTTGGAATGGTCTAACCTAGAAGATCCAATGAATGCTAAGATGAAGTATTTCACTTCTCAGCTAAACCAGTTTTACAAAGACCACCGCTGTCTGTGGGAAATTGATACCAGCTATGATGGTATTGAAATCATTGATGCGGATAATCGAGACCAGAGTGTTCTTTCCTTCATCCGTAAGGGTAAGAAGGATGATATGTTAGTCTGTGTCTTTAATATGGTACCTGTCGAACGAAAAGATTTTACAATCGGACTTCCTGTTGCAGGTATTTATGAAGAAGTATGGAATACTGAGTTAGAAGAGTGGGGAGGTGTCTGGAAAGAACATAATCAAACTGTTCAAACGCAAAAAGAACTATGGAAAGATTATGAGCAGACCTTGACCTTTACCTTACCGGCTATGGGAGCTAGTGTATGGAAAATCAAGCGTCGCTTGAAATCTGATAAAACTGTCACAAGTAAAAACCAAAAAGGAGTAGAAAATGAAGAATGAAATGTTAGCTTTGATTCTTGCTGGTGGGCAAGGAACTCGTCTCGGTAAACTTACTCAAAGCATCGCAAAACCAGCTGTGCAATTTGGTGGGCGCTACCGTATCATTGACTTTGCTCTCTCAAACTGTGCCAACTCAGGCATCAACAATGTTGGAGTTATTACACAGTATCAACCACTTGCTCTCAACAATCATATTGGAAATGGTTCAAGTTGGGGTCTAGATGGGATTAATTCTGGTGTCTCTATCCTTCAACCTTATTCTGCAAGTGAAGGAAATCGTTGGTTCGAAGGGACTAGTCACGCTATTTATCAAAATATCGACTACATCGATAGTGTCAATCCTGAGTATGTTTTGATTCTTTCGGGTGACCATATCTATAAGATGGACTACGATGCTATGCTCCAGTCTCACAAGGATAATAATGCCAGCCTGACAGTAGCTGTTCTTGATGTTCCTCTTAAAGAAGCTAGCCGTTTTGGTATTATGAACACCGATGCCAATAACCGCATTGTTGAATTTGAAGAGAAACCAGCCCAACCTAAATCTACCAAAGCCTCTATGGGGATTTACATCTTTGATTGGCAACGTCTCCGCAATATGTTAGTAGCTGCTGAAAAGAGCAATGTCGATATGTCAGACTTCGGTAAAAATGTCATTCCAAATTACCTTGAGTCAGGTGAAAGTGTCTATGCTTACGAATTTAATGGTTACTGGAAAGATGTTGGTACTATTGAGTCTCTTTGGGAAGCCAACATGGAGTACATTTCTCCAGAAAATGCCTTGGATAGCCGTAACCGTCAATGGAAGATTTATTCAAGAAACTTGATTTCACCACCAAACTTCCTTGGGGCAAATGCACATGTGGAAGATTCTTTGGTTGTCGATGGCTGTTTTGTAGATGGAACGGTTAAACACTCTATTCTTTCAACAGGTGCGCAAGTTCGCGAAGGAGCAGAAGTAGTAGATTCAGTTATCATGAGTGGAGCCATCATTGGACATGGAGCTAAAATCAAACGTGCCATTATTGGTGAAGGTGCAGTTATTTCTGATGGTGTCGAAATTGATGGAACAGAAGAAGTACAAGTTGTAGGATATAATGAAGTAGTGGGGGTAGCAACAGATGAAGATTGATAAATATTCTGCCATTTTAGGAAACACAGTTGGTTTTCATGATATGTCAACATTGACAGACCATCGTCCAGTAGCTAGTTTGCCATTTGGCGGTAAATATCGTTTGATTGACTTCCCACTCTCAAGTCTTGCCAATGCTGGTGTTCGCAGTGTTTTTGGTATTTTTCAGCAGGATAATATTAGTTCTGTTTTTGACCATATCCGTTCAGGGCGTGAGTGGGGCTTGTCAACTCTTCTTAGTCACTATTATCTAGGAATTTATAATACACGCGTTGAGAGTAGCACAGTAGGAAAAGAATATTACCAACAGCTGCTCACCTATTTAAAACGCTCTGGGTCAAACCAAACAGTATCACTCAACTGTGATGTTTTGATTAATATTGATTTGAACCAAGTGTTCCACCTTCATAACACAACGAAGGGGCCTATTACAGTTGTTTATAAGAAACTTCCTAAGAAAGATATTTCAGAAGTCAACGCAATCTTGGAAGTAGATGAAACAGACCATGTTCGTTCTCATAAACTCTTTGATAGCAAGTCAACAGCTGAAATGTTCAATATGTCCACAGATATCTTTGTCGTTGATACACCTTGGTTGATTGAACGTCTAGAAGAAGAATCTAAAAAAGAACATCCAGAGAAATTGCGTTATGTTTTACGAGATTTAGCTGCAAAAGAAGGGGCTTTTGCCTACGAGTACACAGGTTATCTAGCAAATATTCATTCTATAGAGTCTTATTACAAAGCTAACAAAGATATGCTTGAATCACAAAAATTCTACTCTCTCTTCTCACCAAATCAAAAGATTTATACAAAGGTCAAAAACGAAGAGCCAACTTACTATGCCAATACATCTAAGGTAAGTACTTCTCAGTTTGCTTCTGGTAGTATCATTGAAGGTCAAGTGGCTAATTCTGTTCTATCACGTAATATTCATGTTTACAAGGATAGCTTGGTTAAAGATAGCCTGCTCTTCCCTCGTGTTGTCATTGGAGAAGGAGCTCAGGTAGAATATGCTATCTTGGACAAGGGTGTTGAAGTTGAGCCTGGTGTTGTGATTCGAGGAACTGCAGAACATCCAGTTGTTGTTAAGAAAGGTAGCAAAGTAACAGAGGATATTCATTCATGAAAATTTTATTTGTAGCAGCAGAGGGTGCACCCTTTTCAAAAACAGGTGGTTTGGGAGATGTCATTGGCGCTCTTCCAAAATCACTAGTAAAAGCTGGGCACGAAGTTGCAGTTGTTTTACCCTACTATGATATGGTAGAGACTAAATTTGGAAATCAGATTGAAGATGTTCTTCATTTTGAGGTGAGCGTCGGTTGGCGCAGACAGTACTGTGGGATTAAGAAAACAGTGCTAAATGGTGTGACCTTCTACTTTATTGACAACCAATATTATTTCTTCCGTGGCCATGTTTACGGTGATTTTGACGACGGAGAACGCTTTGCCTTTTTCCAACTGGCTGCCATTGAGGCTATGGAAAGAATTGACTTTATCCCCGACCTTCTCCATGTTCATGATTACCATACAGCCATGATACCATTCTTGTTAAAGGAAAAATACCGTTGGATTCAAGCTTATCAAGGAATTAAAACTGTTTTAACCATTCATAATTTGGAATTCCAAGGACAATTCTCAGAAGGAATGTTATGGGATTTGTTTGGAGTTGGCTTTGAACGTTATGCTGATGGTACCCTTCGCTGGAACAATTGTTTGAACTGGATGAAGGCTGGTATTCTTTATGCTGACCGTGTTTCAACCGTTTCGCCTAGCTATGCTTATGAAATTATGACCAGTCAGTTCGGATGTAACTTGGATCAGATTCTTCGAATGGAGTCTGGTAAAGTTTCTGGTATCGTGAATGGGATTGATGCTGACCTTTATAATCCTCAGACCGATACCCTATTAGACTATCATTTTAATCAGGAAGATTTGTCTGGAAAAGCCCAAAACAAGGCGAAATTGCAAGAAAGAGTTGGCTTGCCAGTTAGAGCTGATGTTCCATTGGTGGGAATTGTTTCTCGTTTGACACGTCAAAAAGGTTTTGATGTGGTGGTGGAAAGTCTGCACCATATTTTGCAAGAAGACGTTCAGATTGTTCTTTTAGGAACTGGTGATCCAGCCTTTGAAGGAGCTTTCTCATGGTTTGCTCAAATCTACCCAGACAAGCTATCAGCAAATATCACTTTTGATGTCAAACTAGCTCAAGAAATCTACGCTGCTTGTGACCTCTTCCTCATGCCGAGTCGTTTTGAACCGTGTGGCTTGTCTCAGATGATGGCTATGCGTTACGGAACCTTGCCATTGGTTCATGAAGTTGGTGGTTTGCGAGATACCGTTCGCGCTTTCAATCCAATCGAAGGAAGCGGTACTGGTTTTAGCTTTGACAATCTATCTCCTTATTGGTTAAATTGGACTTTCCAAACAGCATTGGACTTGTATAGAAACCATCCTGATGTTTGGAGAAATCTACAAAAACAAGCTATGGAGTGTGATTTCTCATGGGATACAGCCTGCAAGTCATACCTTGACTTGTACCATAGTTTAGTTAATTAATAGATAAAATCGTATGATGACTTCATACGATTTTTGGGCTGTTTAGAGAGGAGAACTGATGTCTCAAGTAAAAGGCTTGTGTGTCATGGATGTTGATGGAACCTTAATCCTAGAAGAAGTGATTGATTTGTTGGGTCGAGAAGCAGGTTGTGAGGAGGAAATTTCACAGATTACAAGTCAGGCAATGAGAGGAGAGTTAGACTTTGAAAGCAGTTTAAGCAAAAGAGTTTCCTTCTTGGAAGGTCTTCCTGTTTCGGTTTTTGATAAAGTCTTCAACACTATTCATTTAACGCCAAATGCCCAGAAATTTATCTCCATTCTCCAAAAGAATGGCATCCTAGTTGGTCTGGTGTCTGGTGGCTTTACACCAATAGTTGAGACACTAGCTAAATCCCTTGGTATTGCCTATTTTTCTGCCAACCAACTTGAAGTCAAAGAAGGTTTTTTAACAGGAAAATTAGTTGGAGCAATTATAAGCCCTGAAGTCAAACAAGCAACTCTGGAAAAATGGAGAAAGGAATTCAAACTCCCTAAAGAAAGAACAGTTGCAATCGGTGATGGGGCTAATGACTTATTAATGTTGAAATCAGCAGGACTGGGAATTGCTTTTTGTGCCAAAGAAGTGCTGAAAAAAGAAATACCACATCATGTTGACAAGAGGGATTTTTTAGAAGTTCTTCCTTTGGTTGACTTTTTAGAATGAAGGAAAATATGAAGATTGTAATTGCACCAGATTCATTTAAGGAAAGCTTGACCGCTGATCAGGTAGCTGAAGCTATTAAGAGAGGCTTCCAACAATCGATATCAGATGTAGACTGTCTCCTCTGCCCTGTTGGTGATGGGGGAGAAGGTACTGTTGATGCTATTCGACATTCTCTTGACCTAGAAGAAAAATGGATCAAAGTGACAGGACCTTTTGGACAAAAAGAAGCCATGCGCTATTTTCAAAAAGGGGAACTGGCACTCTTTGAAGTTGCCGACTTGGTTGGCCTTGGAAAGATTCCGTTAGAGGAACGAAATCCACTTCAAATACAAACTTGTGGTATTGGAGAGTTGATTCGCCATCTCATTGCTAAAGGGATGAAAGATATCTATATCGGAGTTGGTGGTACGGCCAGTAATGACGGTGGTATAGGTATTGCTGCTGATTTAGGTTATCAATTTTATGATAGGGATGGAAATGTCTTGCACGCTTGTGGTCAATCCTTGCTAAACTTAGCTTCTGTTTCAACAGAAAATCGCTATGAAATTCCTGAAGATGTTCACATTCGTATTCTAGCAGACGTCGTGAGTCCCTTATGTGGATATGAAGGTGCGACCTACACTTTTGGCAAACAAAAAGGTTTACATCCTACTATGTTTGCAGTCGTAGATCATGCAATCCAATATTTTTATGAAAAAGTCTCACCTGCAACATTGGAACTTAAAGGAGCAGGAGCTGGTGGAGGCATTGCGGGCGGTTTGTGTGCCTTTGCCCAGGCAGATATCGTGTCTGGAATTGATACCTGCCTAGACTTGATTGACTTTGATAAGAAAATTTCTGATGCTGACTTGGTTATTGTTGGAGAAGGAAGGCTAGATCGTCAAAGTTTAGCTGGTAAAGCGCCTATAGGTGTTGCAAAAAGAACCCCTGTCGGAGTTCCTGTTATTGCTATTTGCGGTAGTCTCGCTGAAGATTTACCTTCCCTACCATTTGAAAATATCCAAGCTGCCTTTTCTATTTTGGAGAAAAGTGAACCTCTAGAAGATAGTTTGAACAATGCCAGTGTCTATCTGGAGCACACGGCTGCCAATATTGGGCGTTTATTAAGTCTGAGTAAGATTTAGCCAAACCATTTCTTCCAGAAGGATGTTTTGACTGGTTCTTCCTTTTTAACTTCCCAAAGATTTGGAAAAGCAAGTCGAAGGTCCTTTTCTTCTACTTGTACTGGTGCATTGCTATGGATAATCAGGCCAAAAGGAGAAGAAGTATGCTCTTCAGATACAATGGTAGCTTGACTATCAGTTTCTTTAGCTTCTTTTAAGTAGAAAACTTGTTTGTCAAATTCGATAGTTGGTGAAATCTTCACAAATAAAGGCTCAGCCTTTTCTTGAAGGTTTTCTAAAATAGATAAAAAGCCTTTTTCTAGCTGAGGGCTATTTGCCGTATCAATATCTGCATATCCAAGAACTCTTTCCTCAAAAGTACCAAGATAGCGTCTTTGCTCATCTGGATTTAATTTTGGCCCCCCATGAGCTTTTTCAAGTAATTGTTTTGATAAATCTGTCATGAAAACAGTATATCATAAAAGTTAGAATAAAACAGACAAAAGAAAGCGATTACTTTATAAAGTTAAGGAAAATTTGCACAAAGATAACGTTTTTTCTTGAAAAAGGAGGGGTTTTAAGGTATTATAGAGGTGTAAAAAATTTAACTCATAAGGAGAGTAAAAAATGTCAATTATTACTGATGTTTACGCTCGCGAAGTCCTAGACTCACGCGGTAACCCAACACTTGAAGTAGAAGTTTACACTGAATCAGGTGCTTTCGGACGTGGTATGGTTCCATCAGGAGCTTCTACTGGTGAACACGAAGCAGTTGAACTTCGCGACGGTGACAAATCTCGTTACGGTGGTCTTGGTACACAAAAAGCTGTTGACAACGTAAACAACATCATTGCTGAAGCTATCATTGGCTACGATGTACGTGATCAACAAGCTATCGACCGTGCTATGATCGCTCTTGACGGTACTCCTAACAAAGGTAAATTGGGTGCAAACGCAATCCTTGGTGTGTCTATCGCTGTAGCTCGTGCTGCTGCTGACTACCTTGAAATCCCACTTTACAGCTATCTTGGTGGATTCAACACTAAAGTTCTTCCAACTCCAATGATGAACATCATCAACGGTGGTTCTCACTCTGACGCTCCAATCGCTTTCCAAGAGTTCATGATTTTGCCAGTTGGTGCGCCAACATTCAAAGAAGCTCTTCGTTACGGTGCTGAAATTTTCCATGCTCTTAAGAAAATCCTTAAATCACGTGGTTTGGAAACTGCCGTAGGTGACGAAGGTGGATTCGCTCCTCGTTTCGAAGGAACTGAAGATGGTGTTGAAACTATCCTTGCTGCGATCGAAGCTGCTGGATATGTTCCAGGTAAAGACGTATTTATCGGATTTGACTGTGCTTCATCAGAATTCTACGATAAAGAACGTAAAGTTTACGACTACACTAAATTTGAAGGTGAAGGCGCTGCTGTTCGTACATCTGCAGAACAAATCGACTACCTTGAAGAATTGGTTAACAAATACCCAATTATCACTATCGAAGATGGTATGGATGAAAACGACTGGGATGGATGGAAAGCTCTTACTGAACGTCTTGGTAAGAAAGTACAACTTGTTGGTGACGACTTCTTCGTAACAAATACTGACTACCTTGCACGTGGTATCCAAGAAGGTGCTGCTAACTCAATCCTTATCAAAGTTAACCAAATCGGTACTCTTACTGAAACTTTTGAAGCTATTGAAATGGCTAAAGAAGCTGGTTACACTGCCGTTGTATCACACCGTTCAGGTGAAACTGAAGATTCAACAATCGCTGATATCGCAGTTGCAACTAACGCAGGACAAATCAAAACTGGTTCACTTTCACGTACAGACCGTATCGCTAAATACAACCAATTGCTTCGCATCGAAGACCAACTTGGTGAAGTAGCAGAATACCGTGGATTGAAATCATTCTACAACCTCAAAAAATAATCTCTTTATGAGATGAGGGGCTATAAAGCCTTTGAAATAAGCACTTTGGGGCGCTTTCCCTTAGTGCTTTTTATAATTTAATACCCATTTTACTACCCCTACTAATTTTTTGTATAGTAAGAGGGTAGCCCGGAAATGGGTCACCCTTATTTTTTATAAATTGCTGATAGCTGTTTCATAATTTGAGACGGCTTTTTTTGCATTCTCTTGGTTAGTATGCCAGTAAGTATTTTCAGTGATCATTAAATTAGAGTGTCCCAGTCTGTACTGAACATCTTTAGGGCTAGCTTGAGCGTATAGCATCATAGTAGTATGTGTATGGCGGAAACCATGAAATGATACGTTAGTTACTCCAGCAGCATCAAAATGCTTATTTAGGCGTTTGCGTAAGTTGCAAGCATAAGCATATTTTTCTGTAAATACAGAGAATACGACCGTTTCAGTACGACCTAATTTCCAAGACTGAATTTGTTGACGATTCTTGTATTGTTTTAGTAAAAGCAAGGTGGCTTTGTCTATTGGTATATCTCGATAGCCAGCACTTGATTTTGGCGAATTTATTTCTTGATAGCGGTTTAGTGTCTTATTGATACTGATAACACCGTTTTCTAGGTCAATATCAGACCATTCAAGGGCCAGAGCCTCACTAATACGGCAACCAGTGGCCAATAAAGTTTTATATAGGACAACATCAAATAAGTTTTCATAATTTGATTGATCCAGTGAATCTAAATAATCAAGAAACTGTTTTAATTCTTTGTTGTCTAAGTATTTTACAGTAGACTTTTCTTTTTGCTGTTTGCGTGGAACGATGACATCATTAGCTGGATTGTATTGTATTACCTGGATAGCTACGCCATACTTCAAAATACGCTTATTCATGTTATGGAGTAAGGAGTAGTTAGCAAACGCCCCTTTTTCGCCCTTATTGGCTTTGTCAGCCCACTTATTTACTTGCTGTTGAAGAATAGGCGTGGTCAGCTTATCTAGCTTGTAATCGCCAAATACAGGTAATAAATGAACTCTAACCAATCCATCCATAGATTGACGAGTATTGGGTTTAACTGTATTCTTGTAACTATCCCACCAAACTTTTACCAGTTCTTTGTATGTTGTGATTGTTGGCTTGTCTTTAACTGTATAGCCGTTTGAAGCAAAAGCATTGACAGCCTCTCTTGCCTTTATTCTAATCCCCTTTTTAGTGTTGGCAGTTACTGTAGTTCTAGCCTTCTTTCCAGTAAGTTTATCAACTCCAAGATACACGCTTGAGCGGTATACGATAGTCCCGTTTTTCTTTTTGTATTCTGTAATATTCATGGTTTACTCCTTTTCCATCAGCAGGCAAGCAATTAGAAAAGATTTTGAGTTTATACCATGCGAGGGGCTACGAGAACCCCCTTATTTTCGATTTTAAGCAGTCGGACGGTAAATTGTACCAGAATAGAAAACAAGGCGGATATGGGGCTTATATGGGCTTGTTTAATGAACGAGTTTATTTGATTGTTGCCAATTAGGAGGGAAGCCTAGTTCGTTTAAAAAGAAATCAATAGAGAGTGTATGTAAATGTTTAGAGAAGTCTTTAAATCGTGATAGAAGCGTATTATGTAGTTTAGCATACTCATTAGCGCTTAGGAAACATTGTAACGCAATCATGGTATGATAAGGACTACTTTTTGCGTCTGTATTCTTGATATTGTGTTTGTCGTGTAAATCAGGATAGTATTTCAAACTATTTCTACACTTGAAACCATATAAGCGGTTATCGTGAGCGCAAACATTTCTAGTTTCTGCTAGGTTTTCAACAAAGGAAATCAGCATATCCCTAGTAAAATTTTTCTTAATAGTGCAGTGTTCACTAATAAAACTGTAAGACTTCTTTGCAATTCTATCTTGTAGGGAGAGTGGCAAACTCTTTAAAATTGCGAGTATATCTCCAAAAGTCAAGTAATCCACGATTACCCAGAAAGGGACGTCGTTATGTTTATTGAAATAGTGTTGTATGCTATTGCTTTTTCGGCTTGATTTATGTTTATCAATGATTTTTACTATTTGACGAATCACAAAAGGGACAGTCCTCTTGTTTTTCTTGTAGTCGTAGTTTTGGTAATCTAAGTAAAAATAAGGAGTAGTAGGATAAGCTTCAGAAAAAACATAAGCTAATATAGATTTTATGTGTTTCTCAGCTTCTAAGATAGCTTTTAGGAAGGTGTATTTGATTTCCTTATCATAGAAGTATGTATAAGTAATTTCCGAAAAATTAGCACCTTGTATATAATTGTTGTGTTGATCAGTAAAATATTTACTGTAACCATTGATAATACTGTAGTAGTTATTTGTTAGTAGGTACTTTTTTGTTTTGGAATAGTCAGATATTACAAGCCCCCGTTTATGTAATAACTCTATTTGTTCTTGTATAGTCTTGAATGGTTTGGACAAAAAAAGGCACCTCCTAAATACATAGAAGGCGCTTTTTTCGCTATCCCGTTTCACTGAGAATTATCGGGCGCTATTCTCTTAAGTACCTTCATTGTATGATAATTTTAAATGTTAGTCAACACTTTTGTTCAAAATAATTGATTTTTCTTTACTTCGTTTTGTTTAAAGTTAATGAATTATATCTTTTAGATATTAGTTTTGTTGGTTCAAATCGGATTTCTATTTTGCAATTTAGCTCATTTTTGCGCTTTAGTCTGTAAAATTGGCTTTCTATTCTTCAATTTCCCCTGTTTTTGCACTTTAGATAGTGGAAAAAGGGGGGGATTCATGATTGTTGGATATTGTGGTTCATTGGTTTAGAATCCTTTTTCCCAAGGTTCTTTTTTATTGGCTATTTTTACTTTTTCAGCCATATCAGAAACCAGATTCTTTATTATCTTTTTATCTTCCTTAGGGAGTATTCCATAATTTAGTAATAACTCTTCTTCATCAGTATATGAAAGCTGATTTACTGCAGATAAGAATGAAATAAGATTAGAGTAATCAGGATCATCATAACCAGTCACATATTGCCTTTCAAGTTCTTCCATTAAGTCATCACCAAGGATAGAGCATATCCTAGCTCTAACTAAATTATATGGATCATCAGGATTGATTTTGTTGAGATGAAAGTTTGCTTCTTGGCTATCTCTATACTCGCTATACCCTAACAGATAACTAACACTAACTCCGAATATATCTGCTAGTAGCTGGGTTTTATCTTGCTTAAGGGAAACATCCTCAGCGTTTTCCCATCTAGATATTGTTAGCTTTTTTACACCTATTTCATCGGCCAATTCTTTTTGTGTTTTCCCTTGTTCTTGTCTAAGTAGTTTAATACGATTTTTCATAAATATTATTACCTCATTGTGATTATATCATAAAATAAAAAAATATCAAAAAAGATAACAATAAATATCATTTGTTGCTTGACAAGTATCATTTATGATGTTACAATCTAGATAAAAGTTATCAATTATGATAACTGTAGAAAGGAGGAACTTCATTGCTTATTACCTCAACACAAGCAAAAGCAATCCGCCGAAAGCAAGCAGATAAGAAATTAACTGCAAAGCAAGCAGGCGAAGAAATCGGAGTTACACAAGTTACCTATCGAAAAATCCGAGACGGTGGCGAAGTAAAGCCTAGCATTTATCAAAAGGCCATGCAGTGGCTTGCTGAAGATTATTAGAAAGGAGCGACCCAATCGCAATACTACTTTACATTTACAAGTTTCTCATGTGGTGCTTTACCACTGGGGATTGACAACAAAAAAAGTCACTTGCTGAACGTTTGGCGACTGAAGCAAGCGACTGGATCAAGAATATAGATATTTTTTCTATACCTTGATTATAACAAAAATCAACTATTCAATCAATAACAACTAATGGTAGGCAAGCAATTAGAAAAGGTTTTGAAAAGCATAGAGCGCCAACTCTTAAAACTGGTACTTTCTCACGCTTTCAATTTGGCGACTCTGAGCGTGAGGATTAGCGTTATAAGAAACAACTCAAAAAGCCCCACGCTCAGAAATTTGGCGACCGAGAGCGTGAGGCTGTAGGCAAGAAAAAAGCATTAAAAAGCCATCGTGGCAAGTATAAAAAGATAGAAAAAGAGGTAAAAAACATGACAACAAAAAAAGCAACATCAAGCCAACAAGTTCTATTATCGGCTAAGAAACTAGCAGAATTAGGGAACGAATTAACCGACATCATGAATGTTTTAGAAATGAATAACCTAGCTCTTGAAGGGCTTGAGTTTGCACTACAGAAAGATACAACCACGTTCTTATGGCTTGCTAAAAAATACACTGATACAGCATACGCCCAGAATGAAAAGCTATACGATCGTCTAAATGAAATAGCCTTTTTGCTTTTGAACAATGACAACGCTAAAGAGCTGGAGGCATACCATGACTAAAGATATTAAAGAAATGGCACAAGCCGAAGACGACTTGCTGAATATAGAACAACCTAAACAAGCGGAATTTATCAAGAACTATAAGGCGAGGGTATAAGATGAATGAACTAGATTTAAGCAACACACAGGCGTTTTTTGTTAGCGTGGTACTGGTTGGACTGCTGCTTTATTTAAACCACCTAGACCGCAAAAAGAGCGCCCAAATGGAGGGAGAAAACCAACAGACGATAGAAATACCTAGCGAGGATTTAAACCCTGATTATGGGCGATATATCCAGCTTGCAGGTAAGATTCATAATTAGAAAGTGGTGTAATATGCAACTATTATCGAGAGAAGCAGAACTTGAACTACTGGAGAAAGTGGGAGATCACTTAGAGAAAAGGATGGAACTGGAAAAGCAACGTGATGACAACTGGGACTTGATTTCTAGGCCTGAGGTATTAGAGAAGTTAGGTATTAGTGGAACCACGTTAAATAATTGGCAGGACCATGGTCTAAAATCGTTCCAGTCGCCTTTTGAAAACAGTAAGAAAATCTATTACCGTAAGAGTGATATTTA
The DNA here is from genome assembly GCF_003944325.1 of Streptococcus mitis. Taxonomy (GTDB): domain Bacteria; phylum Bacillota; class Bacilli; order Lactobacillales; family Streptococcaceae; genus Streptococcus; species Streptococcus mitis_CW. The sequence continues at coordinate 25,264 of NZ_RJPX01000021.1, forward strand.
CAATTTTCTTGCAGTAGATTAGGAGGCAGAGAATGGCTAGGTATAACACACATCCAGCGCAAGGTGGTGGGCATTATCATGACGTTAAATTGTATAAGCACCGTGGCAGATCTTTGGAACAGTTCCAAGAACAAAAGCTACTGAAGAAGTTAAAAAAGAAACGCAAAAAGGGGCGATAGTATGACAATTTATGAGGCTAAAGGCTTTCAGAGTAATCTTGTCTATCCATTTGATAAGATTGAGCCTTTCCAGTATATTGAACGATTCAAGCCCTTAGTAGTTCCTGAAGGGGTAAATATTGAAGACTTCAAACGTACACAAGCCCCGTACTGTATTAGTGGCAAAGTGACACCAGAAAAGAATGGCAGTTACAAGCGAAACAACTCCTGTCTAATCTATCGGGATTTGATTTTCCTTGATTATGATGATATACAGGGGACGTCTGAGGACTTCATAAAAGCCGTTTCTAGCGCTTTATTTGGATACTCCTATATCTTATACCCGACTATCAAACATAGCTTAGAAAAGCCCCGTTTTCGCCTTGTAGTGAAGCCTGACAACATGATGAACGAGGCAACCTATAAGCAGGTAGTGAAAGAGATTGCTGATAAGATTGGGCTACCCTTTGACATGGCCAGTTTAACATGGTCACAACTCCAAGGGCTACCAGTTACAACAGGCGACCCAGCAAGTTATCAAAAGGTTGTGGAGCATGGACTTGATTATCCAGTACCACAGACAACGGCTGAACCAGTCAAACAGAATGCTACAAGTCTTCCATACACTCCAAGGCCAAGCGGTCAGAAATCTATGACCATGAGGATCATTGACACGCTTTTTAATGGCTTTGGAGACGAGGGAGGGCGCAACGTGGCACTGACACGCTTTGTAGGTTTACTCTTTAATAAGTGGGTTGATTGTGACCTAGAGACCGCCTACGAGCTGACAAAGATAGCTAATAGCGTGACAGTTGAACCATTGCCTATTGACGAGCTAGACCGCACTTTTAGCAGTATAGCACGGGCTGAATATAGAAAGAGAGGTTAGAACCATAGAACTAGAAGAATTAGGAAACCTAGAAAGTGAAATCATGGAGGTCAGAGAGCAAGAACAACCTCCTAGAACGATGTGGGAACTTTATAGTAAGATTTGGGAGCTTGGGGATCACTGGCGGAAAGAAAACTCCTATATCGTCAATGAAGGAAAGAAAAACGAAAGGGTAGAAATCCCACGACCAAGTGTTGCAATCGTAGCCAAAGCATTACAGGAAATTTGCCATTTTACCTTTATAGGAGAGGGTGCAATAAGTGATATTAGTAAGTTATATCTTTACCACTTGGATTTAGGCCATTATGTATCAAGTAACGACATTTTCCGAAAATTGCTTTTAAAATATGACTCACGTTTGACCTCTAACAAGTTCTTCACGGAACTTATATCTTTTATCCGTACAGAAACAAAAATGAAAAAACCGCTGGACGATTATCGATATATTCCAGTAGCGAATGGAGTTTATAATATTAAAACTCATAGACTAGAGGAATTTAGTCCTAATTTTGTCATTACCAGTAAGATACAAACGGAGTACAATCCTAACGCTAGAAAACCGATTTTAGACGGTTGGTTTGATTTTGATAGATGGTTAGAGACATTAGCAGTTAATGATAAAGAAGTTGTAGCTTTATTGTGGCAAGTCATAAACGAGGCTATCAATCCCAACCGAACACGTAAGAAAATGGTGCTAATGGTTGGAGATGGGAATAATGGGAAGGGTACTTTCCAAGCCTTGCTGGAGAATTTAATAGGACGGTCAAATATTAGTAATTTGAAACCTGACCAATTCGGGAAAGAGTTCTATTTGGGCGCTTTGGAAGGAAAGGTTTGTAATATTGGAGATGATATTTCTAACAAGTACCTGGATGAAGTTTCTGACCTTATGAGTGTAATTAGTGGAGATCCAGTACAGGTCAATAAAAAAAGCTTGCAACCCGTGGAAGCACGTTTCAGACTATTGTGTATCTTTTCGGGTAATGATTTGCCCAGAGCTAGAAATAAGACCATGGGGTGGTATAGACGGCTTTGTATCATTCCTTTCCGTGCAGATTTTAACGGTCAGAAAGAACGTAATGAAATCAAAGACCGATTTATAAAGAACAAAGAGCTACTAGAGTGGGTTTTGTTTAAAGTTTTAAATATGCCAGATTTTGATAGCTTTATAGAACCTAAAGCGGTACAAGAAATGCTTAGCAAGTACAAAAACGATAACGATTATATCAAAGTTTGGGTAGAGAATTTCTACATACCAAACGGGTGGCACAAAATAAACCACGTTCCAATGTTCATAGCAAGAAACAAACTAAAAGAATTTGCTGAAGATATTGGGATAGATAAACCTAAACTTGGACAATTTGGCAATGCAGTAATGACCGAATTGGAAAAAACAACGTCATATAAGTACTCAGCTAAAAATGGAACGGTTAGCCCTAAGTTTTATGAAGTACTTGACCCACAAGGTTTTCAACGTAAAAGATTTGTCAAAGGGGTATGGGGAATACACTTAGAAAATGAAGATTTAGGTTAGGAAATTTAATACTAAAAAACCAATTACATCAAGGGTTATAGCAATTTAGGTTATGCAAAAAATAGAAACATAACCTAAATGTTAACCTTTGTAAACGTTGATATAAAAGTCTTTGCGAGTATTTGGGTTAGTAGGTTAGTTTTTATTTCTAATATCTTTATATAAAAAAATATATATAAACGTGTTATATAGGCGCGAACTTGGAAAGTAAAACTAACCCTAATCTAATACCCTTGAAACGCTTATATAATAGGCTTTTAAAGGGTTATTTTTTAAACCTAATCAAAACCTAATCTGAGAGAAAAAGGAGCAAACCAGATGGTGATGAACATTGGTCAAAGAGTGACTAGACTGGAAGAAACCGTTGAGCGGATCAGTGAGGTGCTAGGTGGCTTGATTGAAAATGCGAGCTGTAACGCTATAGTAAACAATAAAAACATTGAACTGATTCAGGAGAGTTTTGAGACCGTCTTTAAAGAGATTGATGAACTAAAAGCAGTAGCTGACAAACGCTAAAACATTAAAACAAAATGGGGTAGATAGTACCGACCCCCTTGTAATGGTGTAACTACTAGTGACACCATTAAAACAGAAAGAGGAAAACAACATGGATGATTTTCATGATTTGCTACAAAAAGGGTTTATTTTATACCAAAAAAGTGGTAAAATAGGAGTAGAATCCCCCCCAACTTTTGGGAGTGTGACCTTGCATTTTCAAGATGGTAGATTTTCCCACTTGGTGCGAACTGAAACAAAGAAATAGAGTTTATCGGAACAACCGAGGGCACTGAATAAGCTAAATGGCTTTTCGGTGTCCTTTTTTGTTTTGGCGGAAGGAGAATGGATATGAGTTTAGGAAGTAAAGTAAAACGTCTTGAAGGAATTCAAAAGAATAAAAATCGTGAAAAGGTTGTGTTTATCAATAGTGGGGATTTTAAGGATTCAACAGAATGCGATGAATACATTGCTAGGCTTACAGAAGAGTATAAAGCGCAATATGTCAATCCTATTTTCTTTATCGATGATGTGAGCATTTAAACTAACAGGAGGTAGAAAGCTATTGCAAAATTAAAACCAAAACAAGAATACTTTTTGATGGCTTTGATTAGTGAACCAAGCATTACAAAAGCTATTGAAAAATCTGGAATCGCCAAAAATACGGCGTATAGGTATCTTAAAGATAGGAATTTTTTCAGCGAATATCAAAAGCTAAGACAAGACATGATAGGACGAACGACAAGCCTATTATTACAGGCCAGTGGGCGTGCAGTTGAAGTCTTGTACGAGGTGGCAGATGATCCAGAAAAAAGCCCCTACGCAAGAGTACAGGCAGCTAAAACAATATTAGAAATGGCATACCGTGGCATGGAATTAGAAGACTTGCAAACACGGATAGAAAAATTAGAACGAGGAATGGAACTATGAAAATTAAATTATTTTATTATTACCGCTGGAACGCTACTACACTAGAAGAGTTTGAAAAAGAAATCAACGATTTCATGGCAACTGTCCAAGTGGTAGACGTGAAATATTCAGAGGCTACTAACAACACAGAAGCAATCACTGGTGTAATGGTGCTATATAAGTAAGTAGAAGGAGCTGAATAGATGAAGAAAAGCACAGTATTATCAAAAATGGAATCATTAAGAGGGGCTATTTATAATCTTTCTGGGAAAATGGACGAAATTCGCAATAACAATTATTTGAGCGTAGACGGTAAGGTGTACGAGTTAGAAGAATTGAAATATAAGTGGGAAAACTGGTATGGGGCTTATTACAATGAGATGAAAACAATCGCAGACAACCTATTGTCTAGTGTCGAAGGAAATCGTGCTGAAGATGAAGTTAAAAAATTGACTGATCCAGGCTATCAAGCGGTTCTACAAAATAATTTAAAACTGTTTGAGAGTGGGGCGCTAGATGTTGCAACTGGTAAAGCTTTGATAGACCACTACAAGGGTGATTGGACAGCTTTGTCACTTATTAGAAATGCCTTGGGGGATATTTGGGGAGGCGACAATCCTGATAATGCAAAACTAGCTCAATATATGCCAATAGATAACCGTGAGCGTACAAAAGACTTGTTGAACAAGTTCGCGTTTGGAATTGAAGAGATGAATTACGAGCGCTTGATGGCAGACGACCAATTTGTAAAAGCAAGAGTATCGGCAAGTATTGACTTTTTAAAATCTGACTTTTTAGATGAAAATATGGAAGCACAATATTAAAATCTTACGAGGGGGAGCAATCCCCTTTTTTAGATAAGTCAGACAGAATGACACACGAGGTAGGGGAATGGTTAGAAGTTTAAAGATAAGACTGCAAAGATTGGAAGAACACACTATTAAAGATATAATACCGATTGTATGGCTGACCTTTCTTGAGAACGGGGAATATGAAGTAAGAGTACCAGAATATAGGAAAGGCGATAAAGAAGTAGTAATGACCTTTAAGAGTGAGAAAGAAGCTTGGGATTACATAGAGACCACAGTAGGGGCTTGTATTGTTTGGGATATACCACCACAATAAAGGAGTGCCAGCATGACCACTGACGAAGTAGAAAAGAAGCTAAAAAGCTATCGCAATAATCTCTTGTTGATTGAATATTAGAAGAGGAAAGTTTATAATGAGGTTAATGTTAAGGAGATTCTCTCTGAGACGGTGCAGAAGAATTATTGAAGTGGAGGTAGTGGATTGAAAACAAAATATTTAGAACATATCTTGTTTGAACCATTGAAAAAAGCGACAGATGAACAGGTTGCTTTTTTAGGGAACGCAATTTTCTTTAGTCAAGCATTCTTAGAAAAAAACCATCCGCAAATATTGGAGGAATTTTCTAAAGATTATCCACCAGTTTTTACAAGCGAACTCTCTAAAAGATGGATTAATCGTTTTAGGAGTGATTTCTATAATTCTAGTAGTTCAAACAATGATACTCCGCTTGATGAATTTATCGTCAGAGCAAAGAGAAAGATGCCTGACTATGCACGTAAAGAATATGAAGAATATCTGTTAACAAATGCCTAGAACAATCTAAGCGCTAAAGAGTAGTGGGTGGTGTTTTGTTGGTATATGAACAAACATATCACAGACCTAATTAAAAGCCCTTAGAAACGATTCTGGGGGCTTTTGTGGTTGAAAAGGGTTAGAAAAGGTGTATAATATAGATAAAGAATAGAAGTAGAGAAATATCGGGAACTACGCACCCTTGGGGTATCTGAAAAGCGGGGAATTCCCGTCCCGCCTATTCCAGCACCTAGAGAAATCTAAGTGCTTTTTGATATGAGTTATTTTCTACGTCATATAATGAACCTATCAGCAATAAAAAAAGCACGTTTGACCGTGCTAGTTCCTTGCCTGCTGAACTCATCATTTTAAGTTCCTTTTTGTTACCCTTTATGTTTTCTCAACTTATTTGAATTTAATAGTTTTTGAGAAAATCAAGTTAGATTTATAGCAGGCTTAGGCCTGTTTTTTAGTATCTAATAATAGGAAGATAACCTCAAAAAATAAAATAGTTCNGTGAACTATTTTATCCCGAACCTTAAAATTTAAAAGTTCGGCCGTTGATTTAACAACGTTTCTAGTCCCTCGGATTTTATCCGAAGGGCTTTTTTTACATTTAGGGGGCAAAAAAGGGGCATAACTTTTTAAGAAAGCTCAGCTACCAACAAATACGATTCAGCTAATATAATTGAAAATGATGGAAAAAAGGGTGAATTTATGATATACTTTAACATAGGACCTTTTTAGAAATTTTGAAAGAGTATTAAAAATTTAAAATGAGAAAAATTGTTATCAATGGTGGCTTGCCCCTGCAAGGTGAGATTACCATTAGTGGCGCAAAAAATAGTGTAGTAGCTTTGATTCCAGCTATTATTTTGGCAGATGATGTTGTAACTTTGGATTGTGTGCCAGATATTTCCGATGTTGCTAGTCTTGTCGAAATCATGGAGTTAATGGGGGCTACGGTTAAGCGTTATGACGATGTGTTAGAGATTGATCCAAGAGGTGTTCAAAATATTCCAATGCCTTATGGGAAAATCAATAGTCTTCGTGCATCTTATTATTTTTATGGAAGTCTTTTAGGTCGTTTTGGTGAAGCCACTGTTGGTTTACCTGGAGGATGTGATTTGGGACCACGTCCTATTGATTTACACCTTAAGGCTTTTGAAGCTATGGGTGCAACTGTTAGCTACGAGGGAGATAACATGAAGTTATCTGCCAAAGATACAGGACTTCACGGCGCAAGTATCTACATGGATACGGTTAGTGTCGGTGCGACGATTAATACGATGATTGCTGCGGTTAAAGCAAATGGGCGTACCATTATTGAAAATGCAGCCCGTGAACCTGAGATTATTGATGTTGCTACTCTCTTGAATAATATGGGTGCCCATATCCGTGGTGCTGGAACCAATATTATCATTATTGATGGAGTTGAAAGCTTGCATGGAACACATCATCAGGTAATTCCAGACCGTATTGAAGCAGGGACATATATTTCCTTGGCTGCTGCAGTGGGTAAGGGGATTCGTATAAATAATGTTCTTTACGAACACCTAGAAGGATTCATCGCTAAGTTGGAAGAGATGGGAGTTAGAATGACTGTATCTGAAGACAGTATTTTTGTAGAAGAACAGTCTAATTTGAAAGCAATCAATATTAAGACAGCTCCTTACCCAGGCTTTGCTACTGACTTGCAACAACCAATTACCCCTCTTTTGCTAACAGCTAATGGTCGTGGTACAATTGTTGATACGATTTATGAAAAACGTGTAAACCATGTTTTTGAATTAGCTAAGATGGACGCAGATATTTCAACAACAAATGGTCATATTTTATATACAGGTGGTCGTGCTTTGAATGGGGCAAGTGTTAAAGCGACGGACTTAAGAGCTGGTGCAGCTTTAGTTATTGCTGGTTTGATGGCTGAGGGACAAACTGAAATTACCAATATCGAGTTTATCTTACGTGGTTATTCTGATATTATCGAAAAATTACGTAATCTAGGAGCGGATATTACACTTGTTGAAGAATAAACCGTAGAGGTGTTTATGAATATTTGGACCAAATTAGCAATGTTTTCTTTTTTTGAAACGGATCGCTTGTATTTGCGTCCTTTCTTTTTTAGTGATAGTCAGGACTTCCACGAGATAGCTTCGAATCCAGAAAATCTTCAATTTATTTTTCCAACGCAGGCAAGTCTAGAAGAAAGCCAGTATGTACTGGCTAATTACTTTATGAAGTCCCCTTTGGGAGTATGGGCAATTTGTGACCAGAAAAATCAACAAATGATTGGTTCTATTAAATTTGAGAAGTTAGATGAAATCAAAAAAGAAGCAGAGCTTGGCTATTTTTTGAGGAAAGACGCTTGGTGTCAAGGTTTTATGACAGAAGTTGTAAAAAAACTTTGCCAACTTTCTTTTGAAGAATTTGACTTAAAACAATTATCCATTATAACCCATCTTGAAAATGAAGCTAGCCAAAAGGTTGCTCTTAAGTCTGGATTTAGTTTGTTTCGTCAGTTTAAGGGAAGTGATCGCTACACAAGAAAAATGCGGGATTATCTTGAATTTCGGTATGTAAAAGGAGAATTCAATGAGTAAGCATCAGGAAATTCTAAGTTATTTGGAGGAATTACCAGTAGGTAAAAGGGTCAGTGTTCGTAGTATTTCTAATCATCTGGGAGTCAGTGATGGAACTGCTTATCGCGCTATCAAGGAAGCTGAAAATCGTGGAATTGTGGAGACTCGTCCCCGTAGTGGAACAATTCGCGTTAAATCGAAGAAAGTTGCTATCGAAAGATTAACATATGCAGAAATTGCAGAAGTAACTTCTTCTGAGGTGTTAGCTGGACAAGAAGGTTTAGAAAGAGAATTTAGCAAGTTTTCAATCGGTGCCATGACTGAACAAAATATTTTGTCCTATCTTCATGATGGTGGACTCTTGATTGTCGGGGACCGTACCCGTATTCAGTTGTTAGCTTTGGAAAATGAAAATGCGGTTCTGGTTACAGGGGGATTTCAGGTTCAGGATGATGTCCTTAAACTGGCCAATCAAAAAGGGATTCCTGTTTTAAGAAGCAAGCATGATACCTTTACCGTTGCGACCATGATAAACAAAGCTTTATCAAATGTCCAAATCAAGACTGATATTCTGACAGTTGAGAAACTTTATCGTCCAAGTCATGAGTATGGTTTTCTAAGAGAGACAGACACAGTCAAAGATTATCTGGATTTGGTACGTAAGAATCGTAGCAGTCGTTTTCCAGTTATTAACCAACATCAGGTTGTTGTTGGAGTTGTAACCATGAGAGATGCAGGGGATAAATCACCAAGTACTACAATTGATAAGGTCATGTCTCGTAGTCTATTTTTAGTTGGATTATCGACAAATATTGCCAATGTGAGTCAACGGATGATTGCTGAAGACTTTGAAATGGTACCAGTTGTTCGAAGCAATCAAACTTTGCTTGGCGTTGTAACTAGACGAGATGTCATGGAGAAGATGAGTCGTTCTCAAGTTTCTGCTTTACCAACTTTTTCTGAGCAGATTGGACAAAAGCTTTCTTATCACCATGATGAAGTAGTCATTACAGTGGAACCCTTTATGCTAGAAAAAAATGGAGTTTTGGCTAATGGTGTATTGGCAGAAATTCTGACCCACATGACCCAAGATTTAGTTGTTAATAGTGGTCGTAATCTCATTATCGAGCAGATGCTGATCTACTTTTTACAGGCTGTTCAGATTGATGATATACTGCGCATTCAAGCACGCATTATCCATCATACTAGACGATCAGCTATTATTGACTACGATATTTATCACGGTCATCAGATTGTTTCCAAAGCAAATGTGACTGTTAAAATTAATTAGAAACTAGGAGAAAAGATGATAACATTAAAATCAGCTCGTGAAATCGAAGCTATGGACAAGGCTGGAGATTTTCTAGCAAGTATTCATATCGGCTTACGTGATTTGATTAAGCCTGGCGTAGATATGTGGGAAGTTGAAGAATACGTTCGCCGTCGTTGTAAGGAAGAAAATTTCCTTCCACTTCAGATTGGGGTTGACGGTGCAATGATGGACTATCCTTATGCTACCTGTTGCTCTCTTAACGATGAAGTAGCTCACGCTTTCCCTCGTCACTATATCTTAAAAGATGGCGATTTGCTCAAGGTTGATATGGTTTTGGGAGGTCCAATTGCTAAATCGGATTTGAATGTCTCAAAATTAAACTTCAACAATGTCGAGCAAATGAAAAAATACACTCAGAGCTATTCTGGTGGCCTAGCAGACTCATGTTGGGCTTACGCCGTTGGTACACCGTCCGAAGAAGTGAAAAACTTGATGGATGTAACCAAAGAAGCCATGTATAAGGGAATTGAGCAAGCTGTTGTTGGAAATCGTATCGGTGATATCGGTGCAGCCATTCAAGAATACGCTGAAAGTCGTGGTTACGGTGTAGTGCGTGATTTGGTTGGTCATGGTGTTGGCCCAACTATGCACGAAGAACCAATGGTTCCTAACTATGGTATTGCTGGTCGTGGGCTTCGTCTCCGTGAAGGAATGGTATTGACCATTGAACCGATGATCAATACAGGTGACTGGGAAATAGATACAGATATGAAGACTGGTTGGGCGCATAAGACCATTGACGGTGGATTGTCATGTCAGTATGAACACCAATTTGTCATTACGAAAGATGGTCCTGTTATCTTGACTAGCCAAGGTGAAGAAGGAACTTATTAGTAAAAAGTGAAAAGACTACTGGAAGTTTATTTTGATAAAAATCCAGTAGATCTTTTTATAATAAAACGCATTGTATCAAGTTTTATGCCTGATGTAATGCGTTTTTCTGATTTTAAAAATATAATTCTTCTAAAATAGTACACTTCAGGTTAAAAAAATGACATTTCAGATTTTCTGTTCCAGAAATAGCTATCACTATGATATAATTATTTTATGATTATTACTATTCCTATAAAAAACCAAAAAGATATTGGCACACCATCTGATTCAGTCGTGGTTCTCGGCTATTTTGATGGTATACATAAGGGGCATCAAGAATTATTTCGTGTTGCCAATAAGGCTGCGAGAAAAGATTTATTACCTATCGTCGTTATGACCTTTAATGAATCTCCAAAGATTGCTTTAGAGCCTTATCATCCTGACCTATTTTTACATATTTTGAACCCTGCTGAACGTGAGAGGAAATTAAAGCGTGAAGGTGTAGAAGAATTATATCTCCTTGATTTTAATAGTCAATTCGCTAGTCTCACGGCAGAAGAATTTTTTGCAACTTATATCAAGGCTATGAATGCCAAAATTATTGTTGCAGGTTTTGATTATACATTTGGTTCTGACCAAAAAACGGCAGAAGACTTAAAGGATTACTTTGATGGAGAAGTCATTATCGTTCCACCTGTAGAAGATGAGAAAGGAAAGATTAGTTCAACACGTATCCGTCAAGCTATTTTAGATGGAAATGTGAAAGAAGCAGGAGAACTTTTGGGGGCACCGCTTCCATCAAGAGGTATGGTGGTCCATGGCAATGCTCGTGGTCGTACGATTGGTTATCCAACAGCTAATTTGGTGCTTTTAGACCGTACTTATATGCCAGCAGATGGTGTTTATGTCGTTGATGTTGAGATTCAAAGGCAGAAGTATCGTGCTATGGCTAGTGTCGGGAAAAATGAGACCTTTGATGGAGAAGAAGCACGTTTTGAAGTCAACATTTTTGATTTTAATCAAGATATTTATGGCGAGACCGTCATGGTTTATTGGCTTGATCGCATTCGCGATATGACAAAATTTGATTCTGTTGATCAATTAGTGGATCAGTTAAAGGCAGATGAAGAAGTAGCTCGGAATTGGTCTTAAAAGCTTGAGTAAATAAAACAAAAAAGAGGTAACTACAAGACCTCTTTTTATTCTTTTTCAAAGGTAAAGCCTTCTCCAAGGATTTCATGGGCTTCTGTAATAGTTATAAAAGCTTGAGGATCGATTCGATGAATCATTTCCTTCATTTTAACAATCTCATTTCTACCGACAATACAGTAAATGATTTTCAAATTTTCTTTACTATAGTAGCCTTGACCAGAAATAAAAGTAACGCCTCTTCCTAGGTCATCATTAATAGCCTTAGCAAGTTGGTCAGGACGTTTAGTAATAATCATAAATCCTTTACCTGCGTATCCTCCTTCCCCAATCAAATCAATCACTCGGGATACAATGAAAGTAAAGAGCAGAGTGTAAGTAACCAATCTCAAATCCTTAAAAATAAGGAGAATGAGCATGAGAATACAAAAATCTAAGATAAAAAGCAGTTTCCCCATGGATAAATGAGTGTATTTGTTGAGGATACGGGCTAGAATATCTGTTCCACCCGTTGTACCTCCAGCGTTAAAGATAATTCCAAGACCAATTCCTAATAGAATTCCAGATATAAGGGCAGTAATTAGTAAATCACCTTGAAGGTCAATATGAAGGGGAATACGCTCAAAAAAAGCTAACCAGGCAGATAGAGCCAAGGTTCCAAGCAAACTAGAATAGAGAGATTTTGCTCCAAATATTTTCCAAGCTAGAATGAAAAGGGGAATATTAATCAATAGGTTCATGAGAGAGACAGGGATTTTAAAAAGATAAAAGGTAATAAGAGTAATGCCTGTAGCCCCTCCTTCGAAGAGATGATGGGGAACTACAAAATAGGTTAGACCAAAAGCATAAATGCCAGCACCTAGTAAAATAGTTAAAATGGGATAGATTTTTTTAATCATAGGACACCTCTTTTCTTATAAGTTGATTATATCAAATTTTTAAGGAAAATTTGATTGACTCCATTAGAATTTTTAATCTTTTTTTGATATAATTAAAAGTAAGAAAACCAATCTGAATCCTAAAATAGAAAGATTGATACTATGACAAAAATTAAGATTGTTACCGATTCATCTGTTACTATTGAGCCAGAATTAGTAAAGCAATTAGATATTACGGTCGTTCCACTATCTGTAATGATTGATAATATTGTTTATTCGGATGCTGATTTGAAAGAAGAAGGTAAATTTCTTCGGTTGATGCAAGAAAGTAAGAACCTTCCGAAAACAAGTCAACCACCTGTAGGTGTCTTCGCTGAAGTTTTTGAAGACCTGTGTAAGGATGGTAGCCAGATTCTTACTATTCATATGTCCCATGCCCTTTCGGGTACGGTTGAAGCTGCACGCCAAGGTGCTAGCTTATCTACTGCTGACGTGACAGTTATTGATAGCTCCTTCACTGACCAAGCCTTGAAATTCCAAGTTGTTGAGGCTGCGAAATTAGCACAAGAAGGCAAAGAAATGGCGGAAATTTTATCTCATGTAGAAGAAGTAAAAAAACATACGGAGCTCTATATTGGCGTTTCTACTTTAGAAAATCTAGTAAAAGGTGGACGAATTGGCCGTGTAACGGGGTTGTTGAGCTCACTTCTCAATATCCGTGTTGTCATGCAGATGAAGGACCATGAATTGCAACCAATGGTTAAAGGTCGTGGCGCTAAAACTTTTAAAAAATGGTTGGATGAGTTGATAACATCACTCTCTGAACGTTCTGTAGCAGAGATTGGAATTTCATATTCTGGTAGTTCTGATTGGGCAAAAGAGATGAAAGACAATTTGCAGCCGTATGTTGAAAAGCCAATTTCAGTATTGGAAACAGGTTCTATTATTCAAACTCACACGGGTGAAAACGCTTGGGCTATTTTGGTACGTTACCACTCCTAAAAAAATAAAGAAAATGCGAATAAATAGCGTTTTTAACTTGACCTAAAAGGGATTTTAGGATATGATTATATTTGTTAATTAGAAATTAAATTGGAGGAATCATTAACATGGCAAACAAACAAGATTTGATCGCTAAAGTAGCAGAAGCTACAGAATTGACTAAGAAAGACTCAGCAGCAGCAGTTGAAGCTGTATTCGCAGCAGTAGCTGACTACCTTGCAGCTGGTGAAAAAGTTCAATTGATCGGTTTTGGTAACTTTGAAGTTCGTGAGCGTGCTGCACGTAAAGGTCGCAACCCACAAACTGGTAAAGAAATCACAATTGCAGCTTCTAAAGTTCCAGCCTTCAAAGCTGGTAAAGCTCTTAAAGACGCTGTTAAATAATCAGCCTTTAAAAAGCCTATCATATCAAGCATTTGAGCTTGTGTGACAGGCTTTTTTTGTGTATAGGGGGCAAAATCTGAATTAGCTGGTGACAGAAAAGATCTTTTAAATACAGGCTGATTTAATTTGCGTAGCAGAAATCATACAAATAAACTTGATTATAGTACAATAGGATATGAATTATTAAGAAAGTTGGTTCTTTATTGGAAACGATAGTATTTTCAATCTCCGTTTTTTTAGCAGGGGTCTTGTCTTTCTTTTCCCCTTGTATTTTTCCTCTGTTACCAGTTTATGCTGGGATTTTATTGGATGATCAGGAAAATGCAAAAAGTTTTTCTTTGTTTGGGAGAAAGGTTCTCTGGTCAGGTTTGATTCGAACACTTTGCTTTATCGCAGGTATCTCTCTCATTTTCTTTATTCTAGGCTTTGGTGCAGGTTACTTTGGTAATATTCTCTATGCAAATTGGTTTCGATATGTTATGGGAACAATTATTATCATTTTGGGACTTCACCAGATGGAAATTTTTCATTTTAAGAAATTAGAGGTTCAAAAAAGCTTTACTTTCAAGAAATCAGCAGCCAATCGTTATTGGTCAGCATTTTTACTTGGTATTACCTTTAGCTTTGGTTGGACGCCTTGTATTGGTCCAGTTTTAAGTTCTGTTTTAGCGCTGGCGGCTTCTGGAGGCAATGGCGCCTGGCAAGGAGCTATCTATACTCTTATTTACACTCTGGGGATGGCCATTCCTTTCTTGGTCTTGGCTCTAGCTTCTGGTGTAGTGATGCCTTATTTTAGTAAACTCAAGCGTCATATGATGCTTCTGAAGAAAATTGGTGGTTTCCTTATTATTTTAATGGGAATTTTGTTACTATTAGGACAAGTAAATGTTCTAGCTGGAATTTTTGAATAAAGGAGAAAAAGATGAAAAAAGTAATGTTTGCTGGCTTAAGCCTCTTGTCATTAGTTGTATTGATGGCCTGTGGTAAGGAAGAGACTAAAAAGAGTCAAGCACCACAACAAGCCCCAAAACAGCAGCAACAAGCGCCTGTACAACAAATTGCTGTTGGAAAAGAAGCTCCAGACTTCACCTTGCAATCCATGGATGGTAAAGAAGTTAAGTTATCTGATTATAAGGGTAAAAAAGTCTACTTAAAGTTTTGGGCTTCATGGTGTGGTCCATGTAAAAAAAGTATGCCTGAGTTGATGGAATTAGCTGCGAAACCAGATCGTGATTTCGAAATTCTTAGTGTCATTGCACCAGGAATTCAAGGTGAAAAAACTGTTGAGCAATTCCCACAATGGTTCCAAGATCAAGGTTATAAGGATATCCCAGTACTTTATGATACCAAAGCAACTACCTTCCAAACTTATCAAATTCGAAGCATTCCTACAGAATACCTGATTGATAGTCAAGGAAAGATTGGAAAGATACAATTTGGTGTTATCAGTAATGCGGATGCAGAAGCAGCCTTTAAAGAAATGAACTAGAATTGATAAAATCTGATTACAATATGTAGTCAGATTTTTTTATGTACGACGGGCATGTCGTACATCTGAGGTGTAAGTCCTCCGTGGGCACCCGCTACCGGTGAACCCAATAGCGATTCCCAAGCCTGACTATCGTGAGGTAGCGGGGAGAGGAAGGGATAGCGAAATCGTGGCTCTACGAACAGGAACGTGATAGTAAGGCGTATATAGCGGATAAGGGGGCCTAAAACTCTAAAGTCCAAAAAGGTAGTCGTAACCTATATGCGTAAATCACGAGAGTAAACGAGGAAAG
>NZ_RJPX01000022.1:0-39636 GCF_003944325.1 Streptococcus mitis
ATATAAGATTTTATCAGATAATCATCCTGTTTATTGGAAACAAGTAAAACAAGAAATTTCTGAAATTGTTCCAGAATCTCAATTTGTTTCTATAAAGGATATAACAGTAACTGAGAAATTGATTGAAATGGGACAAGGGATCTCTTATCTCCCTCTCTACCTTAAAATGACCTTAAATCCTAATATTGCTACTCGAATACCAGAAGAAATTTCTATTCCACTATCTTTTACTTACATAATGACTAGAAAAAATTCGGAAGCTATTGAACTTTTCAAAAATAAATTTAAGGAATTTATTGTTTTTGAACAAAATAAAGTAAATTTTTGACTCTTAATTTGACTCTTAAAAAGATGACTTGTGTATCTAGAAACTAGTGTTAATGTATAAAATTGAAATTTCGCATCATACTTTCTGAGTTTAGACGGACTTTGTTATGAGTTTGAAACAGAGATAGAAAAAACTTTGAAAGGGACTTGAAAGGGTTTTCAAAGAAATAAAAAATTCTGAAATATTCTTGACAGCTGATGAAAAAGGTGGTAAGATAGGAAACATCAAAAAAGAAAGCAGAAAAAGAAATGAATAAGAGACAAGCTGTAACAATGAATCAAAACTTTTACTTTAGCTACTTTAGATAGTGTTTGTAGACATGTCACCATGGATGCAAACAGTTCAAGCAATTTGTTTGTATCTATGTGGCTAAGATTTTTGATTGTGGTCCATATAGATGAATATCTAAATGGACTAGCAAAGTTGTAACTTGTTAGATTATTTCAAGCATCCGTTTAGATATTATCTAGGCGGTTTTTTGTTTTATACTCTTCGAAAATCAAATTCAAACCACGTCAACGTCGCCTTGCCGTACTCAAGTACAGCCTGCGGCTAGTTTCCTAGTTTGCTCTTTGATTTTCATTGAGTTTTATCTTTTCTGAGAAGGAGTTTCATTATGAAAGTTGTTCGAAAATTACTAGCCCCCCTCTTGGTAGTGGGGATCCTCTTGACCTCTCTGATTAGTTTGCATCAGTTGAAGGCAGATAAGAAAAAAGATGTTTTTCGTATCGGGATTTCGCAGTTTATTACCCATCAGTCCTTAGACGCTACTAGAGAAGGATTTGTGGATGAGCTGGCCAAACAAGGCTATGTTGAAGGGAAAAATATCGAGATTGATTTGCAAAATGCACAGGGAGAACAAAGAAATCTAAAAACCATTTCCCAGCAACTAGCAGAATCTAGTGATGTCGTTCTAGCCATCGCAACGCCTTCTGCTCAGAGCTTGGCTAATACAACACAAACGACACCTGTTATCTTTTCAGCTGTAACAGACCCTGTCAGTGCCAAGTTGGTTGAGTCAAGAGAGCATCCTGGGGGCAATGTGACCGGGACAAGCGACCAGTCATCAGATGCCATTTCAATCCAAATCAATTTGATAAAGAAAGTGTTGCCAAAGGCTAAAACAATTGGAATTCTCTATACTCAGAGCGAGCCAAACTCAGTTGTCCAAAAGGATGAAGCTAAGCGTCTTCTAGAAGAAAAAGGCTTTACCGTTGTTGAAAAAACAATCTTGGACAGTAACAACGTCAAGGCGGCAGCAGAGAGCTTGATGGCAGAAGTGGATATGGTTTTTGTACCAACGGATAATATCATTTCGTCAACCATTGAAACAGTTAAGCAGGTTTCTATTAAACACAAGGTTCCAGTATTTGGTGGTTCAACAGAAATGATAGCTGTTGGTGGCTTGTATAACTACGGAACTAATTATGAAGAATTGGGACGTCAGACAGCACGAATGCTGATTCGTGTTCTAAAAGGTGAGAAGCCAGAAAATATAGCAGTTGAGTTGCCTGAAAAACTGGAATTGCATACCAATCAAGAAATGGCAGATGCACTAGGAATTGATATCAGTAAGTTAGAAGGCAAGGAATAAGGAGGTTTAAGATGAATTTTGTATTATCTAGTTTATCAGAAGGTTTGCTATGGTCGATTATGGCGATTGGGGTCTACTTGACTTTCCGTATTTTGGATATTGCGGATATGACTGCTGAAGGAGCCTTTCCACTGGGGGCGGCTGTCGTCGTATCTCAGATACAGGCAGGGACAAATCCTTGGATTGCGACCTTACTTGCTTTGCTGGCAGGTATGGTAGCAGGTCTTGTATCAGGAATGCTCCACACCAAGATGAAAATCCCAGCGCTTTTGACAGGGATTGTGACCTTGACAGGGCTTTATTCAATTAATATTAAAATCATGGGTAGCGTGCCCAATCTTTCCTTGGGAGATTCTTCAACTGTCTTTAAACAGTTGGCGAGCTTGGGGCTGACAACTGAAGAAGCTGTTTTCACGCTCAGCTTGGTTTGTCTCTTACTTGTTTGTTTGGTCTTGACTCTTTTGATGAAAACGGAGATTGGATTAGTCTTGCGTTCGACTGGGGACAATATTCCGATGAGTGAGGCCAATGGGGTCAATGTAGACACCATGAAGATTGTTGGTTACATGATTTCAAACGGTTTGATTGCTCTGTGTGGTTCCTTATTTGCTCAAAATGATGGATTTTCTGATGTAACTTCTGGGACAGGAACCATCGTTGTTGGTTTGAGTGCAGTCATTATTGCGGAGGTCTTGATACACGATTTGACCATTGGAGGTCGCTTGTTATCTATCGGAATCGGTGCTATTGTTTACCGTTTGATTATTTTAAATATCTATGAAATTCCAAATCTAGATCAGAACCTGGTTCGTCTCTTTAATGCAATCTTGTTAGCCTTGGTTCTATTTGCACCAGAGTTGCAAAAGAGATTAAAGATTCGTGGTTTGAAACTGAGAAATGAATAGGAGGAGAAAGTTATGGCAAGTTTGTTAACACTTGAAAATATTCACAAAACATTTGAAGCAGGGACGGTCAATGAGAACCATGTCCTCAAAGGATTAGATTTAGAGGTTGAAGAGGGAGATTTTATCTCTGTGATTGGTGGAAATGGCGCAGGGAAATCCACTTTGATGAATATCTTGGCTGGAAATTTATCTGTAGACGAAGGAGACCTTTTGTTGGAAGGGAAATCCATTAAAAATCTGAGTGTACGAAAGAGAGCTAAGGAAATTGCCCGTGTTTTTCAGGATCCTAAGATGGGAACGGCTTCTCGTTTGACGATTGAGGAGAATATGGCCATTGCCTTGAGACGTGGGCAAAAAAGAGGCCTTGCGTGGGGTGTGAAGGAGAAGGATAGAATCCAGTTCCAAGAGGCCTTGAAAGAGTTGAATATCGGTCTTGAAAACCGTTTGAAAGTGGATACTCAATACCTTTCAGGAGGACAAAGACAGGCCTTGACCCTAGTCATGGCAGCCTTAGTGAAACCTAAACTCTTGCTGTTGGATGAACACACTGCGGCACTTGACCCGAAAACTAGTCAAATGGTGATGGATTTGACGCAAAAAATTGTGGAACATCATCAGTTGACGACTTTGATGATTACCCACGATATGAACCATGCGATTGAATATGGTAATCGTCTCATTATGCTCTATCAAGGCAAGATAGTGGTAGATGTCAAAGGAGAGGAGAAAAAGCATCTGACGGTTAAAGATCTCATGCATCTTTTCCAGAAAAATAGTGGGCAAAGCCTCGTCAGTGATGAATTGGTTTTGGGATAAAGAAAAAGGCTGAAATCTAGTGTTTCAGTCTTTTATTTCTTACGTTTTGCAAAATCTACAAATCTGAATTTTTCTAACTTATGACGACTTTCGGTAAACTGAAATTGGAGTCCGTCTTGGAGATAGACTTTTGATTTAATCGAAACAACATAAGGATCTTTACCTATGTCCATGAGAATCTTGTCTCGGTCACTCGTGTGGTCGATGGTGATTTCCTTTTGAGCATAATCAATAAGGAGTTTGAGGTCGTCCTCTATATAAGAATAGATAGAATGCTCAGCAATTTTGCGAGTGAGATTTGGGATGAGTTCCATATCCAGATAGTCAATATCCAGTACCGATACTTGATCATCCACCACGCGTTGACGGACCACCTTCCAAACCATCCGAAATTCTGGGAAACCAGTTATCAATGAGGATTTTTTATCAATAATAATCTTGTCCAGACTAACCACGTTGGTTTTAGAGCGCAGTCCAAGTTCTTGAACCAGTTCTTGGTAGCTGGTTAGGCTGGAGACAGGGAAATTGACGGTTTCTTCTTTAACGACTTGAGAACCCTGACCTCTTATCTTTTTGATCAATCCTTCCTCTTGGAGGAGGGACAGAGCCTTTCGAACTGTGTCACGACTGACCTGATACTGGTTCATAAGGTCGTGCTCACTGGGTAGAAAATCTCCGACAGCGTAAGTCTCATTTTGAATAGTTTCTTGGATTTGCTTAAATAGTTGTTGGTATTTCTTCATTTTGCTTCCTTAAATGAGTTTTTAATCTAGTTTAACGGGAACCTGTATCTATTTTACCATACAAGTCCTAGAAAAATTACAAAAAAATTCTCTTTTTATACCAAACAAATTGCAGACAAGTTTGATATCGTTTACAATATTCTTATCAAGTCAAACTTGCTTTGACAAGTATAAGGAGAATCAAATGGGAAAATTTGAACAAGAAGCCAAAGATCTGCTTCAGGCAATTGGAGGCAAAGAAAATGTGACAGCCGTAACCCACTGTGCGACTCGGATGCGGTTTGTTTTAGGAGATGATAAGAAGGCAAATGTTAAAGCTATCGAGTCAATTCCAGCTGTTAAAGGAACCTTTACAAATGCAGGTCAATTTCAGGTAATCATCGGAAATGATGTACCCATCTTTTATAATGATTTTACAGCTGTTTCAGGCATTGAGGGTGTTTCCAAAGAAGCAGCCAAGTCAGCAGCTAAGAGTAATCAAAACGTGGTCCAACGTGTCATGACCACTCTGGCGGAAATCTTTACTCCGATTATTCCAGCCTTGATTGTTGGTGGATTGATCCTCAGTTTCCGTAATGTATTGGAAGGTGTGCATTGGTCGATGTTAGATGGCAAGACCATCACGGAATCCTCTCAGTTTTGGGCAGGGGTTAATCACTTCCTCTGGTTGCCGGGTGAAGCTATCTTCCAGTTCTTACCAGTAGGGATTACCTGGTCTGTCTCTCGTAAGATGGGAACCAGCCAAATCTTGGGAATTGTTCTCGGAATCTGTTTGGTATCGCCTCAGTTGCTCAATGCCTATGCGGTTGCTTCAACGCCAGCAGCTGATATCGCGGCAAACTGGGTTTGGAATTTTGGCTATTTTACTGTTAATCGTATCGGTTACCAAGCCCAAGTTATCCCAGCCTTGCTTGCAGGTTTAAGTCTGTCTTATCTAGAGATCTTTTGGCGCAAGCATATCCCAGAAGTGATTTCTATGATTTTTGTCCCCTTCTTGTCATTGATTCCAGCCTTGATTTTGGCTCATACTGTTCTGGGACCAATTGGTTGGACAATCGGTCAAGGACTTTCATCAGTTGTCTTGGCAGGTTTAACGGGTCCAGTTAAATGGCTTTTCGGTGCGATTTTTGGTGCCCTCTATGCTCCGTTTGTCATCACAGGTCTGCATCACATGACCAATGCCATTGATACACAATTGATCGCGGATGCTGGAGGAACTGCCCTCTGGCCAATGATTGCCCTTTCTAATATTGCCCAAGGTTCAGCCGTATTTGCCTATTATTTCATGCACCGTCATGATGAGCGTGAGGCTCAGGTTTCACTTCCTGCAACCATTTCAGCCTATCTCGGTGTTACAGAACCAGCTCTCTTTGGGGTCAATGTCAAATACATCTATCCATTTGTTGCTGGGATGACTGGTTCAGCCCTTGCAGGCATGTTATCCGTTACTTTCAATGTAACTGCAGCTTCTATTGGTATCGGTGGTTTACCAGGTATCCTCTCTATTCAACCTCAATACATGTTTCCATTTGCAGGAACTATGCTAGTTGCGATTGTTGTTCCAATGCTCTTGACTTTCCTCTTCCGTAAGGCAGGTCTCTTTACAAAAACAGAGGACGATACGGACTTGCAGGCAGAATTCGTTGCTCAAGAAGAAGCAGAATTTGTAACTCATGAACCAGTAGAACTTACTTCGGTAGAAATTATCAGTCCACTAACTGGTCAAGTGAAAGAATTGAGTCAAGCGACGGATCCTGTTTTTGCATCAGGTGTCATGGGGTAAGGTCTGGTCATTGAACCAAGCCAAGGTGAGTTGACCTCTCCAGTCAATGGGACAGTGACGGTGCTTTTTCCTACCAAGTATGCCATCGGTATTGTCTCTGATGAGGGAGTGGAATTGCTCATTCACATCGGTATGGATACAGTTGGTCTTGATGGCAAAGGATTTGAAAGTCTTGTAGCCCAAGGAGATCATGTCACAGTTGGTCAGAAACTGATTTGTTTTGATATGGATGTCATTAAGGATGCAGGTCTGGTAACAGAAACTCCTGTCATTATTACCAATCAAGATGCTTATACAGCGACCATCACTGGAACTTATCCGACAACGATCCAAGCTGGAGAAGACCTCATGGTCGCAACACGAATCTAATCAAAATAGTACAAATAGGGACGGAAGACAGCTTCCTCCCTTTTATCAGAAAAGGAGAAACAGATGACACTTAATAAAGGAAAAGTAGTCTATCAAATCTATCCAAAATCATACAAAGACACCACTGGAAATGGTATTGGAGACTTCCGTGGAATTATCGAAAAAATTCCCTATCTAGCCAAACTGGGCGTGGATATGGTCTGGCTCAATCCATTCTATCCAAGCCCCCAACGGGATAATGGTTACGATATTTCAGATTATATGGCAGTCGATCCTCTTTTTGGTGATATGGCTGATTTTGAGGAAATGGTGCGTGTCGGTAAAGAGCACAAGATTGATTTTATGCTGGATATGGTGCTCAATCATTGTTCGACAGAGCATGAATGGTTTCAGAAAGCCCTAGCTGGTGACAAGTACTACCAAGATTTTTTCTTCATCCAAGACCAACCAACAGACTGGCAGTCTAAGTTTGGTGGGTCTGCATGGGCTCCTTTTGGGGATACGGGGAAATACTACCTTCACCTTTTTGATGAGACCCAGGCTGATCTTAACTGGCGCAATCCCAATGTCCGTAAGGAGCTTTTCAAGGTTGTGAATTTTTGGCGCGACAAGGGTGTCAAGGGTTTCCGATTTGATGTGATCAATTTGATTGGGAAAGATGAAGTTCTAGTAGATTGTCCTGAAAATGAAGGAAAGTCAGCTTACACAGACAAGCCTATCGTTCATGACTATTTGCGTATGATGAACCAAGCCACTTTTGGTTCAGACGATAGCTTTATGACAGTTGGGGAAATGTCTTCTACCACCATGGAAAACTGTGTCCTTTATTCGTCTCCTGACCGTCAGGAATTATCAATGACCTTTAATTTTCATCATCTTAAGGTGGACTATAAGGATGGACAAAAGTGGACCTTGGTTCCCTTTGATTTTGAAGAGTTGAAGAGTCTTTACCATAGTTGGGGTAAGGAGATGAGTGATAAAGGTGGTTGGAGCGCTCTTTTCTGGAACAATCACGACCAACCACGCGCTTTGAACCGTTTTGTCGATATTCAAAATTTCCGCAAGGAGGGGGCGACCATGCTAGCGGCCAGCATTTATCTCTCACGTGGAACACCTTATATCTATATGGGTGAAGAAATCGGGATGATTGACCCAGACTATGATTCGATGGCTGATTATGTGGATGTCGAATCGCTCAATGCTTATCAGATGCTCTTACAAGAAGGGAAGAGTCAGGAAGAAGCCCTCCAGATTATTCAGGCTAAGTCGCGTGATAATTCACGAATCCCTATGCAGTGGGATGCTTCGGAGAATGCTGGTTTCACAGTAGGCACTCCTTGGCTCAAGGCAGGAAAATCCTACCCTCACATCAATGTAGCAAATGAAATCCAAGGTCCGATTTTTACTTTCTACCAAGACTTGATTCGACTTCGCAAAGAAATGCCTATCATCTCAGAAGGAAGTTACAAACCAGCCTTTGAAGATAGCAAGCAAGTCTATGCTTTTGAACGTCAGTATAAGGATGAAAAGTTGCTAGTGATCAATAACTTTTATGTCACAGAAGTGGAAATGGATTTACCACCAGCCTACCAAAATGGGCAAATTTTGATTTCCAATTATGAAGATGCAGAAGTGTCTGAAAAAATTCTACTCAGACCGTATCAAACACTGGCTATTTATGTAAATTAATACTCTTCGAAAATCCAATTCAAACTGTGTCAGCTCTATCCGCAACCTCAAAACAGTGTTTTGAGCAGCCTGCGGCTAGCTTCCTAGTTTGCTCTTTGATTTTCATTGAGTATAAACTCAGTAAGGAGCCCTTCTTTTCCAGAAAAGCAGGGTTCTTTTTGCTGTCTATTCCATTCCTGAAAGCGTAAAACAAACTAGTCAGGGTGGCTAGTTTGTGGTATAATGAAAGAGACCCAAAAAGAAACAGGAGAAATATGATGGATTTACTATTAGCAATTGTATTGATTGTGCTAGCTTTTCTAGGAGGAGCTCTTGGAGGAATGTACTTGGTTCGTAAGCAAATTGAAAAAGAATTCGCTGACAACCCACGTTTGAATGCTGAAGCAGTGCGTACTCTTTTGAGTGCAAATGGTCAAAAACCAAGCGAAGCTAAGGTACAACAAGTTTACCACCAAATCATCCGCCAACAAAAAGCAGCCCTTGCCAACAATAAAAAGAAAAAATAAATAAGGAAAAGTCTGGGATGAAAGTTCCAGACTTCTCACTATGTTGGCTATGGTTTAGGGATGAGACTTTTTCCTTGCATTCTATTGATATTTGATTATGATTAAGAGAGATAGTTGTTGATGAGGCTGTCCTTCAGTTCTTAAAGATGAGTAATCATAATGAACTATCAATCAGAAAGAAGACTAGAAAGAAGACTGTATGGATAATCGACCAATTGGTTTTTTGGATTCGGGTGTCGGGGGCTTGACCGTTGTGCGAGAGCTCATGCGCCAGCTTCCCCATGAAGAAATCGTCTATATTGGAGATTCGGCACGGGCGCCTTACGGGCCCCGTCCTGCTGAGCAAATTCGTGAATATACTTGGCAGTTGGTCAACTTTCTCTTGACCAAGGATGTCAAAATGATTGTCATTGCTTGTAACACTGCGACTGCGGTCGTCTGGGAAGAAATTAAGGCTCAACTAGACATTCCCGTCCTAGGTGTGATTTTGCCAGGAGCTTCGGCAGCTATCAAGTCCAGCCAAGGTGGGAAAATCGGAGTTATTGGAACGCCCATGACGGTACAATCAGACATCTATCGTCAGAAAATTAACGATCTGGATCCGGACTTACAGGTGGAGAGTTTGGCCTGTCCCAAGTTTGCCCCTTTGGTTGAGTCTGGCGCCCTGTCAACCAGTGTCACCAAGAAAGTGGTCTATGAAACGCTGCGTCCCTTGGTTGGAAAGGTGGATAGCCTGATTTTGGGCTGTACCCACTATCCACTCCTCAGACCCATTATTCAAAATGTCATGGGACCCAAGGTTCAGCTCATTGATAGTGGGGCAGAGTGCGTACGGGATATCTCAGTCTTACTCAATTATTTTGAAATTAATCGTGGTCGCGATGCTGGACCACTTGATCACCGTTTTTACACAACAGCTAGCAGCCAAAGTTTTGCACAAATTGGTGAAGAATGGCTGGAAAAAGAGATTCATGTGGAGCATGTAGAATTATGACAAATAAAATTTATGAATACAAGGATGAACAGGACTGGTATGTCGGGTCCTATGGTATTTTTGGTGGCGTCCGGACGTTGACGGATGATGACTTGGATTTTCCTCTATTGGAGTTTGCCCAAAGATTTCGAGATGAGGATCGAGGTTTTCCTGTTTCTGTTACTGTTTTACGCTATGGTTCTCTCTACCGTTTATTGTCTTTTGTGGTAGATATCCTCAACCAAGAAATGGGACGAAATGTGGAAGTCATCCAACGTCAGGGGGCTTTTCTCTTAGTTGAAAATGGGCAACTCCTGCATGTAGAATTGCCTAAAGAAGGTGTTGATGTAGAAGCATTCTTTGAGACAAGCAAGGTCAGAGAAACCTTATTGATTGCGACTCGTAACGAAGGCAAGACCAAGGAATTCCGAGCAATCTTTGACAAGCTAGGCTACGATGTGGAAAATCTCAATGACTACCCTGACTTGCCTGAAGTAGCTGAAACAGGCATGACCTTTGAAGAAAATGCCCGTCTCAAGGCAGAAACCATTTCACAGTTAACAGGCAAGATGGTTCTGGCAGATGATTCTGGGCTCAAGGTCGATGTCCTTGGTGGCTTGCCAGGTGTCTGGTCAGCTCGTTTCGCAGGTGTGGGAGCTACTGACCGTGAAAACAATGCTAAACTCTTGCACGAATTGGCCATGGTCTTTGAACTCAAGGATCGCTCGGCTCAGTTCCATACAACCCTAGTCGTAGCCAGTCCAAACAAGGAAAGTTTGGTTGTTGAAGCTGACTGGCCTGGCTACATTAACTTTGAAGCTAAGGGTGAAAATGGATTTGGCTATGATCCTCTCTTCCTTGTGGGAGAGACAGGCAAATCCTCAGCTGAATTAACCCTGGAAGAAAAAAATAGTCAATCTCACCGTGCCTTAGCCGTTAAGAAACTTTTGGAGGTATTTCCATCATGGCAAAGCAAACCATCATTGTAATGAGCGATTCCCATGGCGATAGCTTG
Organism: Streptococcus mitis; assembly: GCF_003944325.1. Lineage (GTDB taxonomy): Bacteria > Bacillota > Bacilli > Lactobacillales > Streptococcaceae > Streptococcus > Streptococcus mitis_CW. The sequence goes on from NZ_RJPX01000022.1 coordinate 10,722, forward strand.
ATTGTGGAAGAAATCCGTGATCGCTATGTGGGCAAAGTTGACGCCGTTTTTCATAACGGAGATTCTGAATTGCGCCCTGATTCTCCCCTTTGGGAGGGCATCCATGTCGTTAAAGGGAACATGGACTTTTATGCAGGTTACCCAGAACGTTTGGTGACTGAGCTTGGTTCAACCAAGATTATCCAAACCCATGGACACCTGTTTGACATCAATTTCAACTTTCAAAAGTTGGACTACTGGGCTCAGGAAGAAGAGGCAGCTATCTGCCTCTATGGTCACTTGCATGTGCCAAATGCTTGGATGGAAGGAAAGACTCTTTTTCTAAATCCAGGCTCTATCAGTCAACCACGTGGTACCATCAGAGAATGTCTCTATGCTCGTGTGGAGATTGATGACAGTTACTTCAAAGTGGACTTTTTGACACGAGACCACGAGGTGTATCCAGGCTTGTCCAAGGAGTTTAGCCGATGATTGCCAAGGAGTTTGAGAATTTCTTGCTAGGCCAAGAGGGAACTTTTTTGACCCCTGCTGAAAATCTAGCTGTGTTGATTGATACCCACAATGCGGATCATGCGACCCTCTTGCTCAGTCAGATGACCTACACCCGTGTTCCCGTTGTAACCGATGAAAAGCAGTTTGTTGGGACTATTGGGCTCAGAGATATTATGGCTTATCAGATGGAGCATGACTTGAGCTCAGAAATCATGGCGGATACGGACATTGTCCACATGACGAAAAGGGACGTAGCGGTCGTTTCGCCTGATTTTACCATTACAGAGGTCTTGCACAAGCTGGTAGATGAGTCTTTCTTGCCAGTTGTGGATGCAGAGGGTATTTTCCAAGGGATTATTACGCGTAAATCTATCCTCAAGGCTGTCAATGCCCTCTTGCATGACTTTAGTAAGGACTATGAGATTCGATGCAAATGAGAGACAGGATTTCAGCCTTTTTAGAGGAAAAGCAGGGCTTGTCTGCCAATTCCAAGCAGTCCTATAAGTATGATTTAGAACAGTTTTTAGATTTGGTAGGCGAGCGGATTTCTGAGACCAGTCTCAAGATTTACCAAGCCCAGCTAGCCAATCTAAAAATCAGCGCCCAGAAGCGAAAGATTTCGGCCTGTAACCAATTTCTCTACTTTCTCTATCAAAAAGGAGAAGTGGATAGCTTTTACCGCTTGGAATTAGCTAAACAAGCTGAAAAGAAGATCGAAAAGCCAGAACTGTTAGACCTAAACTCTTTTTGGCAAGAAAGTGACTATCCAGAGGGTCGCTTGCTAGCGCTCTTAATCCTAGAAATGGGGCTCTTGCCGAGTGAGATTTTAGCTCTAAAGGTTACGGATATCAATCTGGATTTTCAGGTGTTGAGAATCCAGAAGGCTACCCAAAAGAGGATTGTCACCATTCCCAGAACCTTGATTCCAGAATTGGAACCCTTGATGGGGCAGACCTATCTTTTTGAAAGGGCAGGAAAAGCCTATTCTCGTCAGTGGGCCTTCCGTCAACTGGAGTCCTTTGTCAAAGAGAAAGGTTTTCCAGCACTATCAGCCCAAGCCTTGCGGGAACAGTTCATTCTAAGACAAATAGAAAACAAGGTCGATTTGTACGAAATTGCAAAAAAATTAGGATTAAAAACAGTCCTGACCTTAGAAAAATATAGATAATGGATATTAAATTAAAAGATTTTGAAGGACCCCTGGACTTGCTCCTGCACCTTGTTTCTAAGTATCAGATGGATATCTACGATGTGCCCATTACGGAAGTCATCGAACAGTATCTAGCTTATGTCTCAACTCTGCATGCCATGCGTCTGGAAGTGACGGGTGAGTACATGGTTATGGCCAGTCAGCTCATGCTGATCAAGAGTCGCAAACTTCTTCCAAAGGTGGCAGAAGTGACAGACTTGGAGGATGACCTGGAGCAGGATCTTCTCTCTCAAATCGAAGAATACCGCAAGTTCAAGCTCTTGGGTGAACACTTGGAAGCCAAGCACCAAGATCGGGCCCAGTATTATTCCAAAGCGCCGACAGAGTTGATTTACGAAGATGCGGAGCTTGTGCATGACAAGACGACCATTGACCTCTTTTTGGCTTTTTCAAATATCCTAGCCAAGAAAAAAGAGGAGTTTGCACAGAACCACACGACTATCTTGCGGGATGAGTATAAGATTGAGGACATGATGGTCATCGTAAAAGAGTCCTTGACTGGACGAGACCAGTTGCGCTTGCAGGATTTGTTCAAGGAAGCCCAGAATGTCCAAGAGGTCATCACCCTCTTTTTGGCAACCCTAGAGTTAATCAAAACCCAGGAGCTAATTCTTGTGCAAGAGGAAAGTTTCGGAGATATTTATCTCATGGAAAAGAAGGAAGAAAGTCAAGTGGCCCAAAGCTAGACTTGATAGAGAGGAAAGATGAGTACTTTAGCAAAAATAGAAGCGCTCTTGTTTGTAGCGGGTGAAGATGGGATTAGAGTCCGCCAGTTAGCTGAACTCCTCTCTCTGCCACCGACAGGCATCCAACAGAGTTTAGAAAAATTAGCCCAGAAGTATGAAAAGGACCCAGATTCCAGTTTGGCTCTGATTGAGACAGGGGGTGCTTACAGATTGGTGACCAAACCTCAATTTGCAGAGATTTTGAAGGAATACTCTAAGGCACCTATCAACCAGAGTTTATCTCGGGCTGCACTTGAGACCTTGTCCATCATTGCCTACAAACAGCCCATCACACGGATAGAGATTGATGCCATCCGTGGAGTCAACTCGAGTGGGGCCTTGGCAAAGTTGCAGGCCTTTGACTTGATACGAGAAGACGGGAAAAAAGAAGTGTTGGGACGCCCCAACCTCTATGTGACTACGGATTATTTCCTAGATTACATGGGGATAAACCATTTAGAAGAATTACCAGTGATTGATGAGCTTGAGATTCAAGCCCAAGAAAGCCAATTATTTGGTGAAAGGATAGAAGAAGATGAGAATCAATAAGTATATTGCCCACGCAGGTGTGGCCAGTAGGAGAAAAGCAGAAGAGTTGATCAAGCAAGGTTTGGTGACGGTTAACGGCCAAGTGGTACGTGAACTAGCAACCACTATCAAGTCAGGCGACAAGGTTGAAGTGGAAGGTCAACCTATCTACAACGAAGAAAAAGTCTACTATCTGCTTAACAAACCACGCGGTGTCATTTCCAGTGTGACAGATGACAAGGGCCGCAAGACGGTTGTCGATCTCTTGCCCAACGTGAAGGAGCGCATCTACCCTGTAGGTCGTTTGGACTGGGATACATCAGGAGTCTTGATTTTGACCAATGACGGGGATTTTACAGATGAGATGATTCACCCTCGTAATGAGATTGACAAGGTTTATGTTGCGCGTGTTAAAGGTGTGGCCAATAAGGATAATCTCCGCCCCTTGACCCGTGGACTTGAGATTGATGGCAAGAAAACCAAGCCGGCTGTCTATGAGATTCTCAAAGTGGATCCAGTCAAAAACCGTTCTGTGGTGCAGTTGACCATCCATGAAGGGCGTAACCATCAAGTTAAGAAGATGTTTGAAGCTGTCGGTCTCCAAGTAGACAAGTTGTCACGGACCCGTTTTGGACATCTAGACTTGACAGGACTCCGTCCCGGAGAATCCCGTCGTCTTAATAAAAAAGAAATCAGTCAACTACACACCATGGCTGTAACCAAGAAATAATGAAACGAATTTTAATAGCGCCTGTGCGCTTTTACCAACGTTTTATCTCACCAGCCTTTCCCCCCTCTTGTCGTTTTGAGCCTACCTGCTCAAACTATATGATTGAGACTATTGAAAAACATGGCTTCAAGGGTGTTTTGATGGGATTGGCTCGAATCTTACGTTGCCATCCCTGGTCGAAAACAGGCAAGGATGCCGTTCCAGACCACTTTTCACTCAAACGGAATCAAGAAGAAAAATAACCCAGCATCACCTGATGTTGGGTTTTCTTGCTTATTTCAAGGCTTTTTGTGTGTCTTCAATCATGAGTTTTGTTGATTCAAGACCGCCTCCGCTTAGATACCAGAGGTCTGGTGTTAGTTGGATAATCTTACCATTTTTAGCGGCAGGAGTTTCAGCGATAAGGGCATTTTCTAGGACGCCATCGTTGCTTGAGTTGTCACCACCGATGGCAAGGGTACGGTTGATAACAAAGAGGATGTCAGGATTGATTTCTTTGACACTTTCAAAGCTGACTTCTTGTCCGTGGCGAGAATCTTCAAATTGAGTATCAGTTGGCTTGAATTTCAAGGTTTGATACAAGAAAGAGAAACGAGATTGGGCACCAAAGGCAGCCATTTTTCCTTCATTGAGGAGGATGGCAAGGGCTTTTTTGTCAGAGCTTCCATTTTTAGTAGCTACTTCTTGGATGCTCTTGTCTAGCTTGACTAATTCTTCCTTGGCTTTCTGTGTACCAGTTTCACCAAAGGCGCTTGCTAAGGATTCGATATTAGCCTTGGTAGAAGTCCAGTAGTCGTCCTTACTTGCTTGGAAGAGAACGGTTGGGGCGATTTCTTTGAATTTGTCTACGAATTTTTGTGTACGTATGGAAGCAATAATCAAATCAGGCTCAAGGGCGGCGATAGCTTCTAAATCAGGTTCTTTCATAGAACCAACATTTTTAACTTTTCCAGCTAGGTCTTTGAGATAGGTTGGTACTGTTTTTGTAGGCATTCCAACGATATTTTTTTCAAATCCTAGAGCACGAATAGTATCCGCAGCACCAAGGTCAAAGGTCACAATCTTTTCAGGAACTTTTGAAAGTTTGACTTCGTCTAATGAACTTTTAATGGTTATCTCTGTTGGAGCAGAGCTGCTTGTCTCCGACTGGCTGGTACTTGAGTTTGAGGTTGTACTACATGCACCAAGTAGGAGCAAGAAGCTGGCCACTAGGGCAGTGAAATAAAGTCTAAGGGATGTTTTCATGATTTCTCCTTTTTAAAATGTGATAACGATTTAGGGAGTCTCTAGGTTTTATTGACTAAGAGACAAAGTTTCTTCTAACTCGAGTTTCTGAGTTACTAGCTATAGATGCAGATCTTTTTGCCATTGATATCAGCCAGCGTGATGGGAATCTCGTAAAGTTGACTGAGCAGGTCAGCCTGCATGATTTGAGCAGTTGTTCCCTTGCTAAAGACTTGACCGTCTTTGAAGGCGACAATTTCATCTGCATACTGACTGGCCATGTTGATATCGTGGAGGACGAGGATAATGGTCTTTACGAGTTCCTCCACCAGTCTCCGAAGAATCTGCATCATGCTGACGCTTTGTTTGATGTCGAGATTGTTGAGTGGTTCGTCCAGCAAGATAAAGTCTGTATCCTGGGCCAGTACCATAGCGATAAAGACCCGCTGGAGTTGTCCCCCAGACAGGCTATCGATGTAGCGGTCTTTTAGGTTGGTTAGTTCCAGATAGTCCAGAGTTTCTCGGATTTTTCCCCAATCTTCTGGTCTCAGTCGACCTCGGCTGTAGGGAAAACGTCCAAAACTGACCAGTTCTTCAACCGTCAATTTGGCTTGGTAATTGATTTTCTGTTTTAGGATGGTTAGTTCTTGGGCTAGTTCTTGCGAATTCCAGCTCTCGATTTCACGTCCTTTGATACTAAGAATTCCCTGATCTTTCTTGGTTAGTCTGCTCATGATGGAGAGGAGAGTCGATTTTCCAGCACCATTTGGACCGATAAAGGCTGTCAGTTTCTGAGGACTGACTTCAAGTGAAATACCTTGCAAAATATTCTGTTTTTGAATGGATTTGTCAATGTTTTCCAGTTTCACTGACGTGCCCTCCTATAAAGTAAGATAAAGAATAAGAGACCTCCTACACTTTCTATGATCATACTGATGCGAATTTCCAGCGCAAAGACTCGTTCAATCAGAGCTTGCCCCAAGGTCAAACTGATAAATCCGACCAGAATAGCCACGATAAAGAGCAACTTGTGCCGATAATCTTTGACGATTAGGTAGGTAAGATTGGCCAGCATAAAGCCGAAGAAGGCCATAGGCCCTACCAAGGCAGTGGCCGTTGAGGTCAAAAGCACGATGCCCCAGAGGAGTTCTTTCTGTTCTTTTTCAACATCGAGTCCCAATATCTGAGCTGTTTCTCTTTGCAGATGCAAGACATCCAGAATGACTGCTTTCCGAAAGAAAAAGAGTGCCAAAGCAAGGATAATCAGAGAACCGATTGCTAGGATGGAAGTGTTGAGATGTTGAAAGGAGGCAAAAAGACTGTTTTGCAGTTTATCGTATTCGTTTGGATCCATGAGAACCTGAAGAAAGGTACTAATATTTCGAAAGAGACTTCCGAGGGCTAGACAAATCAGCAGGATGAAGACCAGATCTTGCTTCATCAGTGTCTTCAAGTAGCCTTGTAAAGCGAGAAAGAAGAGGGATTGAAGCAGAAGCAAGACTAGAAATTCTAAGGTAGGAGACTTACCAAGTTGAAGAAGCTTGCTCTCAAAAACCAGTAGTAGGGTTTGTAGTAGGACGTAGAAGGATTCGATTCCTAAAATACTTGGCGTCAGAAAGCGATTTTCCGTCAGGGTTTGAAAACTAATGGTCGAAATCCCAGTCGCGATGGCTACCAAGAGATAAACGATAATCTTTTGGGAACGCAATTTCCAAGCAAAGGCTGACAAGTGAGTGATGGGCCAAAAGTAGAGAAGACAAGCTCCGATGGCCAGAATAATGAGAATCCAGAAGAGTTTGGTATGTTTGCTTTTAGACTGCATCTTTTCGTCCCCCTCTCCAGAGAAGTAGGATAAAGACGAGGCTACCAATGATTCCTAGTAGAAGACTGACAGACAGCTCATAGGGCCGAATTAGAACTCGGGATAGGATGTCGCAAGCCAGAACTAGATTGGCACCGACCAGTGCTACGATGAGTTTGGTTTGACTTAGATTATCTCCGTAGCGCTTGCGAACAAGATTGGGAACGATAACTCCGAGAAATGGTAAGCCACCCACGGTAATCATAGTGACACTTGTCGTTAATGCAATCAGAAAGAGAGCCAGTTTTTCAAGTAGGGAGTAAGAAATCCCCAAACTTTCACTGGTTTCTTTTCCTAGATTCATGATGGTAAAGGTTTGAGATAATTTCCAAACAGCTATCAGGATAATGAGACCTAAGAAGAGCCACTCATACTGATGGGTCTGAATCATGGAGAAGGAACCCTGGGTCCAAGCTGTCATACTCTGAACCAGATTGAAACGATAGGCGATAACTTCTGTCACAGAACCGATAATCCCGCTATAGATGATCCCAATCAGAGGCAACATCCACCTTTCCTTTATAGTAAAAATGGTCATAAAGGCTAGGAAGAAGAGGGTGAATACGATGGATGAAACAAAAGCAAAGAGCATCTTTTGGGTCAGACTAGCCGACGGAAAGACAAAGAGGCTCAATACCATTCCTAGTTTGGCAGATTCAGTGGTTCCAACTGTGCTTGGAGCAGCAAACTGATTTTGAGTGATAGTCTGCATGAGAAGTCCTGCCATACTCATACTAGAGGCGGTTAGAAGAATGCTAATGGTTCTTGGAAGACGAGACTCTTGAAAGAGAAGCCAGGTCTGCTGGTCGAAAGCAAAGAGCTTTCCCCATGAAAAATTACTGGTCCCAATGCTAATAGAGAGAAAGACTAGGACTAGAAGTAAGCCGATTAAATAATGAGAAAGTTTCATACCCCGTCCTTTCATGTAGATTTGATATCGAAAGATACCTGCGGATATTACTGTAACACGATTTCTTTAATCTGTCAATAAATTTTCTGACAATTTAATGTAAAAAGAAAGAGAAATTCCTGAAAGAACATCTGTCTCTCTTTTTATAGGAAAACTGAGTAAAAAACTATCCACCTTCCCGCTATCCTTCTCCTATAAAAAGTGGTAAAATGGATGAAAGAAAGAAGGAACTGAAATGACAACATTATTTTCAAAAATCAAAGAAGTAACAGAACTTGCTGCGATCTCAGGTCATGAAGCACCTGTCCGTGCTTATCTTCGTGAAAAGTTGACACCGCATGTGGATGAAGTGGTGACAGATGGCTTGGGTGGTATTTTCGGGATTAAACATTCAGAAGCTGCGGATGCGCCGCGCGTCTTGGTCGCTTCTCATATGGATGAAGTTGGTTTTATGGTTAGTGAGATTAAGCCAGATGGTACCTTCCGTGTGGTTGAAATTGGTGGTTGGAATCCTATGGTGGTTAGTAGCCAACGTTTCAAACTCCTGACTCGTGACGGTCGTGAAATTCCTGTGATTTCGGGTTCTGTCCCTCCACATTTGACTCGCGGAAAGGGTGGACCAACTATGCCAGCTATTGCAGATATCGTCTTTGATGGCGGTTTTGCGGACAAGGCTGAGGCAGAAAGTTTTGGCATCCGTCCTGGCGACACCATCGTACCAGATAGCTCTGCAATCTTGACAGCCAATGAAAAAAATATCATATCAAAAGCTTGGGATAACCGTTACGGGGTTCTCATGGTGAGCGAGTTGGCAGAAGCCTTGTCAGGTCAAAAGCTTGGGAATGAACTCTATCTTGGCTCTAACGTCCAAGAAGAGGTTGGACTTCGTGGCGCTCATACTTCTACAACCAAGTTTGATCCAGAAGTTTTCCTAGCAGTTGACTGTTCACCTGCTGGTGATGTCTACGGTGGTCAAGGCAAAATTGGAGATGGAACCTTGATTCGCTTCTATGATCCAGGTCACTTGCTTCTCCCAGGGATGAAGGATTTCCTTTTGACAACGGCTGAAGAAGCTGGAATCAAGTACCAATACTACTGTGGTAAAGGCGGAACAGACGCTGGCGCAGCTCATCTGAAAAATGGTGGTGTCCCATCTACAACTATCGGTGTTTGCGCTCGTTATATCCATTCTCACCAAACCCTCTACGCTATGGATGACTTCCTAGAAGCTCAAGCTTTCTTACAAGCCTTGGTGAAGAAATTGGATCGTTCAACGGTTGATTTGATTAAAAATTATTAAACCATAAGGGAGGTGGTAGGGATGGTAGAACCAAACCTAGAAAGCCTTATAAAAGATCTTTACAATCATGCTCGACATGATTTGAGTGAAGATTTAGTTGCTGCTCTCCTAGAGACTGCTAAAAAACTGCCTACTACAAATGAGCAATTGCTGGCAGTTCGTCTCTCAGGCCTGGTCAATCATGAATTGCTCCTAAATCCCAAACATCCGGCACCTGAGTTGCTCAACTTAGCTCGCTTTATCAAAAGAGAAGAAGCCAAGTACCGAGGAACCGCAGCTTCTGCTATTATGTTTGGCGAACTCTTTAAAATGCTTTGATTCCATTGCGGATCAAAGCATTTTTCTATATGGTGGAAAAGCAACTATTGTTAAGGAGAAAAAAGCCATCCCATTTAGGATAGCTTCTTGGTACTTATACTCAATGAAAATCAAAGAGCAAACTAGGAAACTAGCCGCATGCTGTACTTAAGTACGGCAAGACGACGTTGACGTGATTTGAAGAGATTTTCGAAGAGTATTAGATTTGTTCAGCGATGACCTTTTCAGCTAGATTCATAGCGTGGTCAGACACACGAGTGTAGTGGGAAACAATATCGATAAAGTTGACTCCAGCTTGTGTAGAACACTCACCCTTGTTGAGGCGTTTGATATGGGTCTTTCTGAGAACACGCTCTATATTGTTGATTTCTTTATGGCGTTCAATCAGACTTTGAGCTTTTTCAATATCATTGTTTTCCACACTATCAAGGGCATCCTTGATAAAACCAGTGGTTTTTTGATAGATATCAGCCAATTCTTGCAAAGCAGCTTCAGAGAACTCAACATTTTTACGTTGAAGGTAGTCAGTCAGATTGATTAGGGCTTCTGCGTGGTCCCCAATCCGTTCCAAATCACGGGATGAATCAAGGATGTTGGTCAGCACTTCGCTTTCTTTCTGGCTAAGGGCTTCACTTGAAAGAGTAATCAGGTAACGAGTCAATTTTTCATCAATGGTATTGATGGCTTCTTCTGTCTTGTGTCCTTTTTCAGCAACCTTTTCATTAAGGTCAATGATGTAGTTGTAAGAAAGGTCAAAGGCTTTAGAAGCATAATTTCCTAAGTGTAGGAGTTCTTTTTTGGCATTTCCGAGAGCGATTGATGGAGCTTGTTTAATCAAATGTTCATCAAGATAAAGCGGCTCGTACTTCACAACTTCATCTTCACCAGGGATGAGCTTGGTTACAAAGAAAGCCAAGGCTCCGATGAAGGGAAATTGTACGATGGTGTTACTTACGTTAAAGGCACCGTGAGAGAAGGCGATGGTCATCTCAGGTGAGAGGTGAAGGAGTGCTTGGAAGTACTCAATCATAGCAGTGAAGGGGCCTAAGAAGATTAAGCAAAGAATAGTTCCTAAAACGTTAAAGGTAACGTGGGTTGCAGCAACGCGTTTCGCAGAGACATTGGCTCCAGCTGCCGCGATGATAACGGTTAAAGTGGTCCCAATATTATCTCCGAAGAGAACTGGTAGAGAACCATTAAGGTCAAGGAATCCACCTGCATAGAGACCCTGCAAAATCCCGATTGTCGCAGAAGAAGCTTGGATGAGAACGGTAATCACTGCACCAGCAAAAACTCCTAAAATTGGATTTTGTCCCAAGGTTACCATATACTCCTTGAATTGTGGTAAATCTTTAAGAGGGCTCATACCGGCACTGATGAGGTTGAGGGCATAGAAGATTCCCCCTACACCAAACAGGATGCGCCCGATATTGTTTGCTGTTCTATTTTTTGTAAAAAATAGGAACATGGTTCCAAGGAAAATCAAGGGTAAAGCATACTCACCAAGCTTGAAACCGATGATAAAGGAAGTAACGGTAGTTCCGATGTTGGCTCCCATGATAATTCCGATAGCCTGTCTAAGAGTTAGAAGGCTAGCGCTGACCAGACCAACCGTGATAACTGTAACCCCTGTACTTGACTGAATCAGGGCAGTCACGACAATCCCGACTAGAACACCTAAAAAGGGATTGCTGGTGTACTTGTCAATGTAAAAACGAAGGCGATCTCCAGCAGCTTGTTGCAAACCGTCTCCCATGGTCTTGATACTATACAAGAATAGTCCCAGACCACCTAAAAAGTGAAATAAAATTTCCTGCCAATTAATGGACATTTCTTTTTCCTCCGAAAAATAATAACGGAATATCTCCTATTCTATTTTAAAGGATAAAAGTAAATCTAACAAGTGTTTAGATGAAATTTTAGAAAGAAAATTTGTGAGAAAAAGTAAAAATAATAAACTTTAACATGACATGGAGATTAAATATCGAAAAATCTTGTGAAATCTTTCCTTATATTTCCAAAGTGTGATATAATAGTTTCGAATAAAATAAATAAAGGGGTTTTTGTAACATGGCAAAACTTACTGTTAAAGACGTTGACTTGAAAGGTAAAAAAGTCCTCGTTCGTGTGGATTTCAACGTACCATTGAAAGATGGCGTAATCACTAACGACAACCGTATCACTGCAGCTCTTCCAACTATTAAGTACATCGTCGAACAAGGTGGACGTGCTATCCTCTTCTCTCACCTAGGACGTGTGAAAGAAGAAGCAGACAAAGCTGGTAAATCACTTGCTCCTGTAGCTGTTGACTTGGCAGCTAAATTGGGTCAAGACGTTGCTTTCCTTCCAGGTGTCACTCGTGGTGCTGAATTGGAAGCAGCTATCAACGCTCTTGAAGATGGACAAGTTCTCTTGGTTGAAAACACTCGTTACGAAGATGTTGATGGCAAGAAAGAATCTAAAAACGATCCTGAACTTGGTAAATACTGGGCATCACTTGGAGATGGTATCTTCGTAAACGATGCATTCGGTACAGCTCACCGTGCACATGCATCTAACGTTGGTATCTCAGCAAACGTTGAAAAAGCAGTTGCTGGATTCCTTCTTGAAAACGAAATTGCCTACATCCAAGAAGCAGTTGAAACTCCAGAACGTCCATTCGTAGCCATCCTTGGTGGTTCAAAAGTTTCAGACAAGATCGGTGTTATCGAAAACTTGCTTGAAAAAGCTGATAAAGTCCTTATCGGTGGTGGTATGACTTATACATTCTACAAAGCACAAGGAATCGAAATCGGTAACTCACTTGTAGAAGAGGACAAATTGGATGTTGCGAAAGCTCTTCTTGAAAAAGCAAATGGTAAATTGATCTTGCCAGTTGACTCAAAAGAAGCAAACGCCTTTGCTGGTTACACTGAAGTGCGTGACACTGAGGGTGAAGCAGTTTCTGAAGGCTTCCTTGGTCTTGACATCGGTCCAAAATCTATCGCTAAATTTGACGAAGCTTTGACTGGTGCGAAAACAGTTGTATGGAACGGACCTATGGGTGTATTTGAAAACCCAGACTTCCAAGCTGGAACAATCGGTGTGATGGATGCTATCGTGAAACAACCAGGCGTTAAATCAATCATCGGTGGTGGTGACTCAGCTGCCGCAGCGATCAACCTTGGACGTGCAGACAAGTTCTCATGGATCTCTACTGGTGGTGGAGCTTCAATGGAACTCCTTGAAGGTAAAGTTCTTCCAGGACTTGCAGCCTTGACAGAAAAATAAGATTTTATAAATGAATCAAAGAAGAGAGGGATGAAAGTTCCTCTTTTCTTTTGCTTAAAATAAAAACGCTTCCTCTCAACTATTGCTCATAAAATCAGCCAATTTATGATAAAATGGAAATAGAAAGTTGAGATTATGAGTTATTTTAAAAAATATAAATTCGATAAATCCCAGTTCAAACTTGGTATGCGAACCTTTAAAACAGGTATTGCTGTTTTTCTAGTTCTCTTGATTTTTGGCTTTTTTGGCTGGAAAGGTCTTCAAATCGGTGCTTTGACAGCCGTTTTTAGTCTGAGGGAGAGTTTTGATAAGAGTGTTCATTTTGGGACTTCGCGTATTCTAGGAAATAGTATCGGTGGCCTCTATGCTCTGGTCTTCTTCCTATTAAATGGCTTTTTCCATGAAGCTTTTTGGGTAACTTTAGTAGTTGTTCCAATCTGTACCATGTTAACCATTATGACAAATGTAGCCATGAATAACAAAGCAGGTGTTATTGGCGGTGTAGCAGCTATGTTAATCATTACCCTATCGATTCCGAGCGGGGAAACAATTTTGTACGTGTTTGCGCGTGTATCAGAAACTTTCATGGGAGTTTTTGTCGCAATTCTGGTAAATTACGATATTGACCGCATTCGTCTCTTTTTAGAAAAAAAAGAAAAATAATGTTACATTTTATAACATTATCAATTGACGTTTGTCTTTTTTTAGACTATAATAGACAGAAAGAAGGAAATTGTAAATGAAGGAAAAAGAATTTCGCCGAAATATGGCTGTTTTTCCTATCGGCAGTGTTATGAAGTTGACCGATCTATCGGCGCGTCAGATTCGTTATTATGAAGATCAAGAGTTGATTAAACCTGATCGAAACGAAGGAAACCGTCGCATGTATTCTTTGAATGACATGGATCGTCTGCTTGAAATCAAAGATTATATCTCTGAGGGTTATAATATCGCTGCCATTAAGAAAAAATATGCTGAACGTGAAGCGAAATCCAAGAAAGCGATTAGTCAGACTGAAGTGCGTCGTGCACTTCACAATGAACTCCTCCAACAGGGTCGCTTTGCTTCAGTACGGTCACCTTTTGGTCGCGGTTAGGCAACCGCAAGTAGTCATACATTAAGGAGAAAACTCATGCCAATCACAGCTGCAGATATTCGTCGTGAAGTCAAGGAAAAAAATGTTACCTTTATTCGTCTTATGTTCTCAGATATTTTGGGGACGATGAAGAACGTCGAAATTCCTGCTACAGATGAACAGTTAGATAAAGTCTTGTCAAACAAGGCTATGTTCGATGGATCTTCTATTGAAGGTTTTGTACGTATCAATGAGTCAGATATGTACTTGCATCCTGACTTGGATACATGGACAGTCTTCCCTTGGGGAGATGAAAATGGAAGTGTTGCAGGTTTGATCTGTGATGTCTATACAACAGCAGGTGAGCCATTTGCAGGTGACCCTCGTGGCAATTTGAAACGTGCTCTTCGTCACATGGAAGAAGTGGGATTCAAATCCTTCAATCTTGGGCCAGAGCCAGAATTCTTCCTATTTAAGTTGGATGAAAATGGAGACCCAACACTTGAAGTGAATGACAAGGGTGGCTACTTTGATTTGGCGCCTACTGACCTTGCGGACAATACACGTCGTGAGATTGTGAATGTCTTGACCAAAATGGGATTTGAAGTAGAAGCCAGTCACCACGAGGTTGCGGTTGGACAGCATGAGATTGACTTCAAGTACGATGAAGTTCTCCGTGCTTGTGATAAAATTCAAATCTTTAAACTTGTTGTTAAAACCATTGCTCGCAAACATGGTCTTTACGCAACCTTTATGGCCAAACCAAAATTTGGTATTGCTGGATCAGGTATGCACTGTAATATGTCCTTGTTTGATGAGGAAGGAAATAATGCCTTCTTTGATCCAAATGATCCAAAAGGAATGCAGTTGTCAGAAACTGCCTACTATTTCCTTGGCGGTTTGATCAAGCATGCCTACAACTATACTGCTATCATGAACCCAACAGTTAACTCATACAAACGTTTGGTTCCAGGTTATGAAGCGCCTGTTTACATTGCTTGGGCTGGTCGTAACCGTTCGCCACTTGTGCGCGTGCCTGCTTCACGCGGTATGGGAACTCGTCTTGAGTTACGTTCAGTGGATCCGATGGCAAACCCATACATCGCTATGGCTGTTCTTTTGGAGGTTGGTTTGCATGGTATTGAAAATAAAATCGAAGCACCAGCTCCTATCGAAGAAAATATCTACATCATGACAGCAGAAGAGCGTAAGGAAGCTGGTATTACAGACCTTCCATCAACTCTTCACAACGCTTTGAAAGCTTTGACAGAAGATGAGGTTGTCAGAGAAGCTCTTGGAGAACATATCTATACTAGTTTCCTTGAAGCCAAACGAATCGAATGGGCAAGCTATGCAACCTTCGTTTCACAATGGGAAATTGATAACTATTTAGATCTTTACTAATATAGAAGAAAGATTGCCTGAGGGTGGTCTTTTTTCTTGCGTTTTATATCGAGGTGTGATATATTTTATATAACGAAGTGCGATATATCGAACTGAATAGGAGGTGCTTATAAATGGAATTAACGGATAAGGTTCGTCGGGTCTATCTTCCGATGACGGAAACGGGTTTTTATATCTTGTTCTGTTTGCAAAAGGAAGGTCATGGTTATAGTATTACGCAAAAGGTCAAGGAGATGACAGATTCGCAAGTTTCGATTAGTCCTGGAACTATGTATGGAACCTTGTCAAAAATGGAAAAGGATGGTTTGATTTTCTTTGTCCGCGAAGAGGAAAAACGGAAAATCTATCAGATAACAGACTTGGGACGAAAAGTCTTAGATATTGAATTGAAGCGTATTGAACGGCTCTATAGAAACAGTCGGGAGGAAGGATGATGGAAAAGAAAATTGTTTATCGAATTTTTACAATTGCGGATTATGAGAGGGAGGCTCTATACTTTAGAGAAATGCATGCTAAGGGCTGGAAACTTAGGAAAGTAAGCTATTCTATCTTATTGTTTGCAGTTAAGTATACCTTTGAAAAATGTCAGCCTGAGCAAGTGTCTTATCAGTTGGCTTTTTACCCAATGGAAAAATCAGAGAGAACCTCCTATTTACAACTCTTTAAAGACTGTGGCTGGGAGCATATTACAGACTTTAATAGTTTTTCCTATTTTAGAAAAGCACATTCTGAAATTGAATCGAATGTAGAATTTGAAATCTATAATGACGCTGCTGGGAAGTTAGCTATGGTTAACCGCATTTTAAGACTGCGATTAGTACCTGTTTTACTTTTGCTAGCCATACATATACCATTCTTACTTAAATTGCTCAATAGAAGTAATGCGTATGGTCTATGGAGTTTACTTGCGGTCGGGCTAGATATTTTCTTGTCTTTAATCCTTTTGTTAATGGTTGTATACATTAGCTAGAAGTTATGGCATAAAAAGAAGGAATTATCAGATTTATGATAGGGTAGGTATGCTCAAAATTGGAGGGGAAGTCATGATAAATAAAAAGCAATTTAAGATTTTCACCATTCTTGATTTGGACAAGGAAGAAGAATATTTACATGAGATGCATTTGAAAGGTTGGAGGTATAGAACGAGTCGTTTTGGTTTGTTCTATTTTGACCAATGTCAACCAGATGATGTCATCTACCGTATCTATGATTCTAGATTTCTTAAAAAGCATAAGCATGAACTGCAAGATTTTAGAAATAGAGGTTGGGAATTGATAGAAAGAGGTTTTTGTTCAGTTCTTCGTAAACCAGCTTCTGATATACTTTCAGAGGATCAAGTTTATATGAGTAATAATCTCAGGTGGGAAGTTATGCGGTCTAGACTTCGTTCCTGTACAGCTACTTTCTCGGGTGGTCTTGTTGTTTGTATGAGTTTATTTAAAGAAGAGCTTTCTATGTCTTTCTTTATTATTTTTCTTTTGTATGCTTTTCTGATTTCTTATCTAATCCTTGGTTTTTTCAGACTTAAAAGGAAATACCAAGTAGATGAACAGTAAGGTTCTAGGTCTTCAGACTGATTTTTAGCACTCTTGACAAAAGAGTGCTAATTTTTTGAGTTTTTATCTTGACATTCTCTTTTAAGGGTGTATAATAGAATCATAAGTTAGCACTTGAACGTATCGAGTGCTAATCGATCAGACAGAGAGGAGTGATGAGATGGTTACAGAGCGTCAGCAGGATATTTTAAATCTGATTATTGACATCTTTACCAAAACGCACGAACCTGTCGGATCCAAAGCATTGCAAGAGTCTATTAACTCTAGCAGCGCAACTATTCGTAATGACATGGCGGCTCTAGAAAAGCAAGGTTTGCTTGAGAAGGCTCATACTTCAAGCGGTCGGATGCCAAGTGTTGCTGGTTTTCAGTACTATGTAAAACACTCACTGGATTTTGACCGACTGGCTGAAAATGAGGTATATGAGATTGTCAAAGCCTTTGATCAGGAATTTTTCAAGCTAGAGGATATTCTACAAGAAGCTGCTAATCTACTGACAGACCTGAGTGGCTGTACGGTAGTGGCATTGGATGTTGAGCCGAGCAGGCAACGTTTGACAGCCTTTGATATCGTTGTTTTGGGGCAACATACAGCCTTGGCAGTATTCACCCTAGATGAGTCGCGAACGGTTACCAGTCAGTTTCTGATTCCAAGGAACTTTTTGCAGGAGGATTTGCTGAAACTGAAGAGCATCATTCAGGAACGTTTCCTCGGCCACACCGTTCTAGATATTCACTACAAGATTCGGACGGAGATTCCGCAGATTATCCAGCGTTACTTTACAACAACGGATAATGTGATTGATCTCTTTGAACACATCTTTAAGGAAATGTTCAACGAAAACATTGTGGTGGCGGGCAAGGTCAATCTCTTGAATTTTGCTAATCTGGCAGCTTATCAGTTCTTTGATCAGCCACAAAAGGTGGCCTTGGAGATTCGTGAGGGGTTGCGTGAAGATCAGATGCAAAACGTCCGTGTTGCGGACAGTCAAGAGTCCTGTCTAGCTGACCTAGCGGTGATTAGTAGCAAGTTCCTCATTCCTTATCGGGGAGTTGGAATTCTAGCCATTATCGGTCCAGTCAATCTGGATTACCAACAGCTAATCAACCAAGTCAATGTAGTCAATCGTGTTTTGACCATGAAGTTGACAGATTTTTACCGCTACCTCAGCAGTAATCATTACGAAGTACATTAAGATTGAAATCATTAAAGGAGGCGAACATGGCCCAAGATATAAAAAATGAAGAAGTAGAAGAAGTCCAAGAAGAGGAAGTTGTGGAAACGGTAGAAGAAACAACTCCTGAGAAGTCTGAATTGGACTTGGCAAATGAACGTGCAGATGAGTTCGAAAACAAATACCTTCGCGCTCATGCAGAAATGCAAAATATCCAACGCCGTGCCAATGAAGAGCGTCAAAACTTGCAACGTTATCGTAGCCAGGACTTGGCAAAAGCGATTCTCCCTTCTTTGGATAACCTTGAGCGTGCACTCGCAGTTGAAGGTTTGACAGATGATGTGAAGAAGGGCTTGGAAATGGTGCAAGAAAGCTTGATTCACGCTTTGAAAGAAGAAGGAATCGAAGAAATCGCAGCTGACGGTGAATTTGACCATAACTACCATATGGCCATCCAAACTCTCCCAGCAGACGATGACAACCCAGCAGATACCATCGCCCAAGTCTTCCAAAAAGGCTACAAACTCCATGACCGCATCCTACGCCCAGCCATGGTAGTAGTGTACAACTAGGCAATTCTGACGGTAGCTAAAGCAACTCGTCAGAAAACGGCAATCGCTATGGCGTTTGCCTAGCCTCCTTACTAACTCGTCGTCGAAATAAAATCGATTTCGACTTCTCATGTCGCAATTTACATAATAGAAAACTTGTCCGAAACGACAATAAACTATGAAGAAAGATAAGAGGCAAGCCGGAGGCTTGCAAGGAAGATATTTCCCATCGTGGTGAAAGTTTCAGTAGCAAAAGCTACTGAAACAGGGGATTTTTGAGACAATAGGCTCAAAAATAAGTGATGAAATCCCGAAGGGAGTTGCTCACGTCCCCACCACTTAAGGGAAATATCAAAAATAGAAAATTAACTAACAAGGAGAAAAACATATGTCTAAAATTATCGGTATTGACTTAGGTACAACAAACTCAGCGGTTGCAGTTCTTGAAGGAACTGAATCAAAAATCATCGCAAACCCAGAAGGAAACCGCACAACTCCATCTGTAGTCTCATTCAAAAACGGAGAAATCATCGTTGGTGACGCTGCAAAACGTCAAGCAGTTACAAACCCAGATACAGTTATCTCTATCAAATCTAAAATGGGAACTTCTGAAAAAGTTTCTGCTAACGGAAAAGAATACACTCCACAAGAAATTTCAGCTATGATTCTTCAATACTTGAAAGGTTATGCTGAAGACTACCTTGGTGAAAAAGTAACCAAAGCAGTTATCACAGTTCCTGCTTACTTCAACGATGCTCAACGTCAAGCAACAAAAGACGCTGGTAAAATCGCTGGTCTTGAAGTAGAACGTATCGTCAACGAACCAACTGCAGCCGCTCTTGCTTACGGTTTGGACAAGACTGACAAAGAAGAAAAAATCTTGGTGTTCGACCTTGGTGGTGGTACATTCGACGTCTCTATCCTTGAATTGGGTGACGGTGTCTTCGACGTATTGTCAACTGCAGGGGACAACAAACTTGGTGGTGATGACTTTGACCAAAAAATCATTGACCACTTGGTAGCAGAATTCAAGAAAGAAAACGGTATTGACTTGTCTACTGACAAGATGGCAATGCAACGTTTGAAAGATGCAGCTGAAAAAGCGAAGAAAGACCTTTCTGGTGTAACTTCAACTCAAATCAGCTTACCATTTATCACTGCTGGTGAAGCTGGACCTCTTCACTTGGAAATGACTTTGACTCGTGCGAAATTTGACGATTTGACTCGTGATCTTGTAGAACGTACAAAAGTTCCAGTTCGTCAAGCCCTTTCAGATGCAGGTTTGAACTTGTCAGAAATCGACGAAGTGATCCTTGTTGGTGGTTCAACTCGTATCCCAGCCGTTGTAGAAGCTGTTAAAGCTGAAACTGGTAAAGAACCAAACAAATCAGTAAACCCTGATGAAGTAGTTGCCATGGGTGCTGCTATCCAAGGTGGTGTGATTACTGGTGATGTTAAAGACGTAGTCCTTCTTGACGTAACACCATTGTCACTTGGTATCGAAACAATGGGTGGTGTCTTCACAAAACTCATCGACCGTAATACAACAATCCCAACATCTAAATCACAAGTCTTCTCAACAGCAGCAGACAACCAACCAGCCGTTGATATCCACGTTCTTCAAGGTGAACGCCCAATGGCAGCAGATAACAAGACTCTTGGACGCTTCCAATTGACAGATATCCCAGCTGCACCTCGTGGAATTCCTCAAATCGAAGTAACATTTGACATCGACAAGAACGGTATCGTGTCTGTTAAAGCTAAAGACCTTGGAACTCAAAAAGAACAAACAATTGTTATCCAATCAAACTCAGGTTTGACAGACGAAGAAATCGACCGCATGATGAAAGATGCAGAAGCTAACGCTGAAGCAGATAAGAAACGTAAAGAAGAAGTTGACCTTCGTAACGAAGTAGACCAAGCGATCTTTGCGACTGAAAAGACAATCAAAGAAACTGAAGGCAAAGGCTTCGATGCAGAACGTGATGCTGCACAAGCTGCCCTTGATGATCTTAAGAAAGCTCAAGAAGACAACAACTTGGACGAAATGAAAGCAAAACTTGAAGCATTGAACGAAAAAGCTCAAGGCCTTGCTGTTAAACTCTACGAACAAGCCGCAGCAGCACAACAAGCTCAAGCAGGAGCAGAAGGCGCACAAGCAACAGGAAACGCAGGCGATGACGTCGTAGACGGAGAGTTTACTGAAAAATAAGATGCAAAGCCCGTTAAAACCTCACAGTGAAAATAGGAAATCTGACACAGAAACTTTAGTTTCTAGGAAGATTTGTCTTTTTCACCAAGAGGTTAGGGAGTGCTCGATTTAGCATTACTAGTTTGATTTTTAAAACTCGAACGTCGTAATGATAGGAAGAAATCCAGAGGTTGCAACCCAGCCTCTGTTTTTCGATAAAATAGAGGATGTTGCGTATGAAAAAAGTACTTTGTATCATTTATCCTAATTTTTCTCTTTATGAGATAACCACTTTAACAAGTACTTTAGCTCTGTCTTTTGATATCACGATTGATTATGTCGCTTCTGAGAATTCGATGGTGGTCTCTGAGGATGGTTTGCCCTGTCAACCGACGAAAACATTGGATCAGTTCCGTATAGAAGATTATTCTTGTGTGATTTTGCCAGGAATGGTAAATATAGGTCCTACTCTACAAGATGAGAAATTGATCTCGTTTTTGAGAAGTCTTAATGAGCAAGATGTCTTAATTGCAGCCATTTCTTCAGCGCCCCTTTTATTGGCGAAGGCAGGCTTGTTGAACGACACGAAATTTACAGGTGGAATTTGGCAAAACTTCTTTGATTATTTTGAATTTCTTCCACGTAAGAATTTTCAACCGAAAGTTCTTGTCCAAGATAAACAAATCATTACGGCTATCGGTTTTGCACATCAAGAGTTTGCAAGAAAAGTGATTTTTGGTTTAGGGTTGGCAGAGAATACGGACAACTATTTTAAAGAACAGAACGAGTATGCTGAAGAGGATTTGATATTTACTCTATCAGATGAAGAGTTTAATCAAGTGAAGCAGAGTATAGAAAACAGCCTCTAAAGATTTACATGAAAATTATAGAAAGGAACAACGGTGTTCGTAACTGAACACGGGTTCCCAAATTTCTTACTCAATATAAAAGAAAGGAATTGAACCCGACCTAAATCGAGGTTTGATTCAAAATATCAATAGAAAGGAACAAAGGTGTTCAGGGAATTGAACACGGGCTACGGACTGTGCCAAAAAGATAGTTTTTTCTAGGACGCAAGCGTCCGTCGTCAAAACTCCTATTTTGGCTGTGTCCGTTTGACGCCCTTTGTATCTTGAATTATGAACAATACTGAATTTTATGATCGTCTGGGGGTGTCAAAAAACGCTTCGGCAGACGAGATCAAAAAGGCTTATCGTAAGCTTTCGAAAAAATATCACCCAGATATCAACAAGGAGCCTGGTGCTGAGGACAAGTACAAGGAAGTTCAAGAAGCCTATGAGACTTTGAGTGACGACCAAAAACGTGCAGCCTATGACCAATATGGTGCTGCAGGAGCCAACGGTGGCTTTGGTGGTGCTGGTGGTTTCGGCGGTTTCAATGGGGCAGGTGGCTTCGGTGGTTTTGAGGACATCTTCTCAAGTTTCTTCGGCGGAGGCGGTGCTTCACGCAATCCAAATGCTCCTCGTCAAGGGGATGATCTCCAGTATCGTGTGAATTTGACTTTTGAAGAAGCTATTTTTGGATCTGAAAAAGAAGTTAAATACAACCGTGAAGCAAGCTGTCGTACATGTAATGGCTCTGGTGCTAAGCCAGGAACAAGTCCAGTCACTTGTGGACGCTGTCATGGCGCTGGTGTCATTAACGTTGATACGCAAACTCCTCTTGGTATGATGCGTCGCCAAGTAACCTGTGATGTCTGTCATGGTCGCGGAAAAGAAATCAAAGATCCATGTACAACTTGTCACGGAACTGGTCATGAGAAACAAGCTCATAGTGTACATGTGAAAATCCCTGCTGGTGTGGAAACAGGTCAACAAATTCGCCTAGCTGGTCAAGGTGAAGCAGGATTTAACGGTGGCCCTTACGGTGACTTGTATGTAGTGGTTTCTGTGGAAGCCAGCGACAAGTTTGAACGTGAAGGAACGACTATCTTCTACAATCTCAACCTCAACTTTGTCCAAGCAGCTCTTGGTGATACCGTTGATATTCCAACTGTTCATGGTGATGTTGAATTGGTTATTCCAGAGGGTACTCAGACTGGTAAGAAATTCCGCCTACGTGGTAAGGGGGCACCAAGCCTACGTGGTGGTGCAGTTGGTGACCAATACGTTACCGTTAATGTCGTAACACCGACAGGCTTGAACGACCGCCAAAAAGCAGCTTTGAAAGAATTCGCAGCTGCGGGTGATTTAAAAGTCAATCCAAAGAAAAAGGGCTTCTTTGACCATATTAAAGATGCTTTTGAAGGAGAATAAAGTAAAAAGAGCCGTCGGGCTCTTTTTACTTATCTTCAATTTCCTGTGTTTCTTTGATCACGGCTAGTCTAGTCTGGATATCTTTTTCCAAGACCTTAAACTTGTAAGTCAGGTCTTCTTGGTATTCCTTGATGAATTCTTTTTGCTGGTCGATGATTTGCAGGCTGTTTTGGATAATATCCACATCGTCCTTGATAGCTTGAACGCGGTCAGTGGTATTCAAGACTTCATCTGTGATGGTTTGGCGATTTTTTGTGACCAGATAGCTTCCAGCTGCAGCTCCTGCAAATAGCAGTAGATTGGATAATTTCATGGCAACTCCTTAGGCGTTTTTGATAGTTTCAGCGACTTGAGCGAGTTTGTCAAAGTCTGGTTCGTGGGCGATAAAATCAATCTTGAGGTCATCGTCCGCACTGTAGCGAGGCACGAGGTGAACGTGGGTATGAAAGACTGTTTGGCCTGCGATTTCTTCACAGTTGGCAATGATATTCATGCCAGCAGCCTTGGTAGCTTTCATGACTTTTTGAGCGACTTTTGGTACTTGGGCAAAAAGTTGGCTGGCGCTAGTAGCGTCCATTTCCAAGAGATTGCGATAGTGTTCTTTTGGTACGACCAAGGTGTGCCCTGGTGTCACTTGAGAGATATCAAGAAAGGCAAGAACCTGCTCATCTTCATATACTTTTGAAGCAGGAATTTCCCCTGCGATGATTTTACAAAAAATGCAATCTGACATAAAATCTACCTCTACTGTATTGAATTTTGATATAATATAGCTACATTATACCAGATTTGGAGAAAATATGTTAGAAATTAAAAACCTGACAGGTGGCTATGTCCACGTCCCTGTCTTGAAAGATGTATCTTTTACTGTTGAAAGTGGGCAGTTGGTTGGTTTGATTGGTCTCAATGGCGCTGGTAAATCGACGACAATCAATGAGATTATCGGTCTGTTGACACCTTATAGTGGCTCCATCAATATCAATGGTTTGACCCTGCAAGAAGACGCGACTAGCTACCGTAAGCAAATTGGCTACATTCCTGAAACACCTAGTCTGTATGAGGAATTGACCCTCAGAGAGCATATCGAAACGGTTGCTATGGCTTATGGTATCGAGCAGAAAGTGGCTTTTGAGCGAGTGGAGGCTTTGCTAAAAATGTTCCGTCTGGACCAGAAATTGGACTGGTTTCCTGTTCATTTTTCAAAAGGGATGAAGCAGAAGGTCATGATTATCTGTGCTTTTGTGGTAGATCCGAGTCTCTTCATCGTGGATGAACCTTTCCTTGGTCTCGATCCGCTGGCTATTTCTGACTTGATTCAGCTTTTGGAAGTGGAAAAGCAAAAGGGCAAGTCCATTCTCATGAGTACTCACGTGCTGGATTCGGCTGAGAAGATGTGTGATGCTTTTGTCATTCTTCACAAAGGGGAAGTGCGTGCCAAGGGGAATTTAGCGCAACTGCGCGAAGCCTTTGACATGCCTGAGGCTAGTTTGAATGATATTTACTTGGCTCTGACCAAAGAGGAGGAGCTATGAAAGACTTGTTTTTAAAGAGAAAGCAGGCTTTTCGTAAGGAGTGTGTCGGTTATCTGCGCTATGTTCTCAATGACCACTTTGTCTTGTTCCTGCTTGTCCTGCTGGGCTTTCTAGCCTACCAGTACAGTCAACTCTTGCAAGATTTTCCTGAAAATCATTGGCCTATCCTTTTGTTTGTAGGAATTACGTCTGTTTTACTTTTGCTTTGGGGTGGAATTGCCACCTATATGGAGGCTCCAGACAAGCTCTTTCTCTTAGTTGGAGAAGAGGAAATCAAGCTACATCTCAAGCGTCAAACTGGCATTTCCCTAGTCTTTTGGCTCTTTGTACAGACCCTTTTCTTGCTTTTATTTGCGCCCTTATTTTTAGCCATGGGTTATGGCTTGCCAGTTTTTCTGGTCTATGTTCTTTTATTGGGGTTAGGTAAATATTTCCTCTTTCGTCAAAAGGCTAGTAAATTTTTCACTGAAACTGGACTGGACTGGGACTATGTCATTTCTCAAGAAAGCAAGCGTAAGCAAGTCTTGCTTCGTTTCTTTGCCCTCTTTACGCAGGTCAAGGGAATTTCAAACAGCGTCAAGCGTCGTGCCTATCTGGACTTTATCCTAAAGGCTGTTCAGAAGGTGCCTGGGAAGATTTGGCAAAATCTCTATCTGCGTTCTTATCTGCGAAATGGAGACCTCTTTGCCCTCAGCCTTCGTCTGCTCTTGCTTTCCTTGCTGGCGCAGGTCTTTATCGAGCAAGCTTGGATTGCGACAGCGGTGGTGGTTCTCTTTAACTACCTCTTGCTCTTCCAGTTGCTGGCCCTCTATCATGCCTTTGACTACCAGTATTTGACCCAACTCTTTCCACTAGACAAGGGGCAAAAGGAAAAAGGTTTACAGGCGGTAGTCCGAGGATTGACCAGTTTTGTTTTACTTGTGGAATTAGTTGTCGGGTTGATTACCTTCCAAGAAAAACTGGCCCTTCTAGCCTTGCTGGGTGCAGGTTTGATTTTACAAGTCTTGTATTTACCTTATCAGGTAAAACGTCAGATGCAGGACTAACATTGCTTATACGACACTAAAAAAGAAGTTGAGTTCAGTTTGTCTCAACTTCTTTTATTTTCTACAAGATAATGGTTGGTCCATAGAGACTCAACTTGGTTTTGACCTGGTCAAAGTGGAAGCGGTCATAGGCCCGCCAAGCGGCGCGAGTAGGAGCATCTGGATCAAGAGCGCTGAGTCCCATGAGAAGACTGGAAGTCTGGTAAAATTTTTCCAGTTCAATCAAGACTCGATTATCCACTGTCTCAGCCTTGGCTAGAAAACCAAGAATAGAGTTTAATTGTTCCTGAAAGCGGACGTCGTCAGCGCTTACCTGTTTGCATGCTTGATAGGCCTTGTTTAAGTCAGTAATCAAAGTCTGAGCTCTTTTGATGGGGTCTGTATCTGTCATGAGAATTCCTCCTTTAATCTGGGTGCTAGTCTTGTTTCTAGCAACTGTGTTTTGATACTGTCAGTCTATCACTTTTATCTCCTTTTTCACCATCAAATCTTTAATTGTACTTGAAATTTCCTGAATGGTACTGTTAAGATTTTATGATAAAATAGTTGTAAGATTATCATGCTTATCTGAGGGACAAGACACCTTTCAGGAGCTTTCAAAGACTGTTTAGGATTGGGTGCGCTTGTGTAAGAACTTTTCTGTTATTCTTTTCTTATACTCAATGAAAATCAAAGAGCAAACTAGGAAGCTAGCCGCAGGCTGTACTTGAGTACGGCAAGGTGAAGCTGACGTGGTTTGAATTTGATTTTCGAAGAGTATTAGGAGGAGAATCCAATGAAACATATGATTATTCAGACGCAGAAAACAGTCTATAAAGTAAACGTCGACGATATCTACTATATCCAAGCACATCCAACTAAAGCCCATACCGTACAGATTGTTACAGAAGAGGCTAGTTTTAATATGGTTCAAAATTTAAGTAATCTTGAGAACCAATATGGGGAAACCTTGATGAGGTGTCATCGAAATTGTTTGGTTAATCTTGATAAAGTAAAATCGATTGATTTTCAAGAAAGAATCCTTTTTCTCGGAGAAGAAGGTCAATACGCTGTCAAGTATGCCAGACGTCGCTATAGAGAAATTCGTCAAAAATGGTTGAAAGAAGGGGAGTAAGAAAATGAGAATATTTGTTTTAGAAGATGATTTTTCCCAGCAGACTAGGATTGAAACGACGATTGAGAAACTCTTGAAGGAACATCATATCATTCCCAGTTCTTTTGAGGTCTTTGGCAAGCCAGACCAACTGCTGGCAGAGGCGCATGAGAAGGGAGCTCATCAGCTATTCTTTTTGGATATTGAGATTCGAAATGAAGAGATGAAGGGGCTAGAAGTGGCTAGAAGGATTCGGGATCGAGACCCCTATGCCCTGATTGTCTTTGTGACGACTCACTCGGAGTTTATGCCTCTGTCCTTTCGCTACCAAGTGTCTGCTTTGGACTATATTGATAAGGCCTTGTCAGCTGAGGAGTTTGAGTCTCGTATCGAGACAGCCCTTCTCTATGCCAATAGTCAAGACAGTAAGAGTCTAGCTGAAGATTGCTTTTACTTTAAATCAAAATTTGCCCAATTCCAGTATCCTTTTCAAGAGGTTTACTATCTTGAAACGTCGCCCAGAGCCCATCGTGTTATTCTCTATACCAAGACAGACAGACTGGAATTTACAGCGAGTTTAGAGGAGGTTTTCAAGCAGGAACCCCGTCTCTTGCAGTGCCATCGCTCTTTTCTCATCAATCCTGCCAATGTAGTTCGTTTGGATAAGAAAGAAAAACTCCTTTTCTTTCCCAATGGTGGAAGCTGTATGATAGCGCGTTATAAGGTCAGGGAAGTGTCTGAAGCTATCAATAACTTGCATTGAGCTAGGAGAGTTTATGAATATTGCTTGGATATTATTGTATACACTTGTTACTCATGGACTAGAAATTGTCATTTTCTTTAAGGTGGATGGAATTGGTCTCACTTTTGAGAGGATTTTTAAAGCCTTTCTTTTTAAGATACTGTTGGCCTTTGTTTTTTTAATGATTGGCTATATTGTAGGAGATAGTTTCCTATTTTATTTTATGGAACCCTTGTACGGTATAGGCTTGTCTTTCTTACTGTTAAGAGGGCTTCCTAAAAAACTCCTCTTCTTTTATGGTCTCTTTCCAATGATATTGGTGAATCTCTTTTATAGAGGGGTCTCTTATTTTGTGCTTCCATTTTTGGGACAAGAAATTGTAGATAAAGATAGCAATCCTATCTTTTTATTGATGACGATATTCGTTTGCTTCATAGTTTTAGTCTTTTTGAAATGGTTGGACTACGATTTCACTAACTTGAGAAAGGAGATTCTAGATAAAGCTTTTCAAAAGTCCCTGACTAAGATTAACTGGATAATGGGGGCTTACTATCTAATGATGCAAAGTCTGTCTTTCTTTGAATATGAACAGGGTATTCAATCAACGACTGTTCGCCATCTCATCCTAGTCTTTTACCTACTCTTTTTTATGGGGATGATCAAGAAATTGGATACCTATTTGAAGGACAAACTTCATGAGAGACTGGACCAAGAGCAGGCCTTGCGCTACAGAGATATGGAACGCTATAGTCGGCATATAGAGGAACTTTACAAGGAAGTCCGGAGTTTTCGGCATGATTATACCAACCTCTTGACCAGCTTACGTCTGGGCATTGAAGAGGAGGATATGGAGCAGATAAAGGAGGTCTACGACTCGGTCTTAAAGGATTCCAGTCAGAAATTGCAAGACAATAAATATGACCTAGGCCGATTGGTGAATATTCGGGACCGTGCCCTCAAAAGTCTTCTAGCAGGGAAATTTCTAAAAGCTAGAGAAAAGGACATTGTCTTTAATGTCGAAGTTCCTGAGGAGATTCAGGTAGAGGGGATGAGCTTGCTTGACTTTCTAACCATTGTGTCTATCCTTTGTGACAATGCTATTGAAGCTAGTATAGAGGCCAGTCAACCTCATGTTTCAATCGCCTTTTTAAAAAATGGAGCACAGGAGACTTTTATCATTGAAAATTCCATTAAAGAAGAGGGCATCGATATTTCTGAGATTTTCTCCTTTGGAGCCAGTTCTAAAGGGGAGGAGAGAGGAGTTGGTCTCTATACCGTTATGAAAATTGTGGAAAGCCATCCCAATACCAGTCTCAATACCACCTGCCAAAATCAAATCTTTCGTCAAGTGCTTACTGTGATACATACAGAATGATAAAAAATAAGACCGAGAGTTCTTGTTTCTCGGTCTGTATGGTTGAATAGTTAATCAAATTAGTTTTGAGTTACAGTAAATTGCTTGTATGAAATAATTTTCTCTATCATCAACTATCGGGAGAGGTTTCTAACTTTTGAAATCTAATTCTGCTATATCTACTTTTTATTTTTAGTTTTTAATAATCCTATTATAGATAGAGTTATTAAAGTTATGGACATTAAACTGCTAAAAATAAATACTTTTGATGTTAATCCAATAGAAAATAGTAATATTCCATAAAAAATATTGGATATATAATAAATCTTACTTTTCATGATTACTTGCCTCCG
>NZ_RJPX01000023.1:0-37168 GCF_003944325.1 Streptococcus mitis
TTCGTTTGACTTCTTTGGAGACAGTAGTTGGGTCTTTTAGAAGTTGGGTCTTTTAGAATGGACTGTCCAATAGCTTTGAAGGTTTCACCGCGCTCTAAGCCCAGTTGGATATCATTACGGTCTGAAAGGGTAAGGTGTTTATGTTTTGTCATAGTGAGCCTCATTTCTAACTCAAACGTCTCATACTTAATTCCACCATAAAAATCCGTTTTAGACTAATTTCCACTTCGGCAAGTCAAGTGGAAGTTGCTTTGAGAAGTTACGATTTAGTATAAATATCCGCTGATACAGTATTCTGCTTTTACACTTGGGCTGAAATATGATAAAATAGAGTATCAACTAGTTGAGGTAAAAAGGATGACTGTAAAAATTAATACAAAAGATGGTCAAATCGAACTAACAGATGAAGTAATTGCAACCGTCGTAGGTGGAGCAGCAACTGAGATTTTTGGTGTGGTCGGTATGGCTAGTAAAAATGCCCTCAAAGATAATTTCCAAGCCCTTCTAGGTAAGGAAAATTATTCCAAAGGTGTCGTCGTAAAAGCGGCCGAAGATGGCAGTATTGCAGTTGATGTATATACCGTGTTGAGCTACGGAACAAAGATTAGCGAAGTGTCAAAAAACATTCAAGAGCGTGTTCGTTTTAGCTTGGAAAACCAGCTTGGAATTACTGCTCAGACTGTAAATGTCTACATTCAAAATATCAAAGTTGTAGGAGAATAACCGTGTCAAAAATTACTACTAGCTTATTTCAAGAAATGGTGCAGGCTGCATCAACTCGCTTGAATAAGCAAGCTGAATATGTCAATTCATTAAATGTCTTCCCAGTTCCAGATGGAGATACTGGAACAAATATGGGAATGACCATTGAAAATGGTGCTAAAGAAGTTGCAGATAAACCAGCCTCTACAGTTGGAGAGGTGGCGAGCATTCTTGCCAAAGGTCTTTTGATGGGTGCGCGTGGAAACTCAGGCGTTATTACGTCTCAGCTTTTCCGTGGATTTTCACAAGCTATCAAGGATAAAGACGAATTAACAGGTCAAGACTTGGCTCTCGCCTTCCAATCAGGTGTGGAAGTTGCCTATAAGGCAGTGATGAAGCCAGTTGAAGGAACGATTTTGACAGTTTCTCGTGGGGCTGCTATCGGTGCTAAGAAAAAGGCTGAGCAAACAGATGATGCTGTTGAAGTCATGCGCGCAGCCTTGGAAGGTGCTAAAACAGCTCTAGCTAAAACACCGGACATGCTTCCAGTATTGAAGGAAGTTGGTGTTGTGGACTCAGGTGGTCAAGGACTGGTCTTTATCTACGAAGGTTTCCTTTCAGCCCTTACTGGTGAATATATTGCATCTGAGGACTTTGTGGCGACTCCTGCTAACATGAGTGAGATGATTAATGCGGAGCACCACAAGTCTGTAGCTGGTCATGTAGCGACTGAGGACATCACATTTGGTTACTGTACTGAAATCATGGTAGCTCTTAAGCAAGGTCCAACCTATGCTAAAGATTTTGACTACGACGAATTTCGTAACTATTTGAATGAACTTGGAGATTCTCTCCTCGTTGTCAACGATGATGAAATTGTCAAAGTCCATGTCCATACGGAAGATCCAGGACTTGTTATGCAAGAAGGTCTCAAATATGGTAGTTTGGTCAAGGTAAAAGTTGACAATATGCGTAACCAACACGAAGCACAGGTTGAGAAAGAAGCTGCTCAAGTTAGCAAACCGGCTGAAGAAAAAGAGTATGCTTTGATTGCTGTAGTGGCTGGTAAAGGTCTAGCAGATATCTTCCGTTCTCAAGGTGTGGATTATGTTATCGAAGGCGGTCAAACTATGAACCCTTCAACAGAAGACTTTATCAAGGCTGTTGAACAGGTCAACGCTCGTAACATTATCTTCCTGCCAAACAACAAAAATATCTTCATGGCAGCTCAATCTGCGGCAGAAGTTTTGGAGCAACCAGCAGTAGTGGTGGAGGCTCGTACTCTTCCTCAAGGTTTGACAAGTCTTCTTGCTTTTGATCCAAGCAAGTCCATCGAAGAAAACCAAGAGCGTATGACTGCTGCTCTTAGCGATGTCGTTAGCGGAAGCGTCACAACAGCTGTGCGTGATACAACGATTGATGGCTTAGAAATCCATGAAAACGATAATCTTGGCATGGTTGATGGGAAAATTCTCGTGTCAAACCCTGATATGCACCAAACCTTGACAGAAACCTTGAAACATATGTTGGATGAAGATAGTGAAATCGTAACCTTCTATGTCGGTGAAGACGGAAGTGAAGAACTTGCTAA
Organism: Streptococcus mitis; assembly: GCF_003944325.1. GTDB lineage: Bacteria > Bacillota > Bacilli > Lactobacillales > Streptococcaceae > Streptococcus > Streptococcus mitis_CW. The sequence goes on from NZ_RJPX01000023.1 coordinate 2,294, forward strand.
TGAAATTGCTCAAGAAATCGCAGAAGAATTCGAAGACGTTGAAGTCGAGATTCACCAAGGACAACAACCAGTTTACCCATACCTATTTAGTGTGGAATAAGATTAATGAAGGACTGAGAAATCAGTTCCTTTTTATTTTTTAACAAATGAAATCGATATCTTTTAAATAAAAACAAAAATAATATTCATAAATAAACGTTAAAATAGAAAATTCAGAAAATTTCTTCTTTTCTCTTGAAAAATCTTGAAAAAATGGTATGATAGTAACAAGTTATTTTTAAGTGAAGAGAAAGGGGAACAATGGAGAAAATCAGTTTAGAATCTCCTAAGACGGGGTCGGACCTAGTTTTGGAAACACTTCGTGATTTAGGAATTGATACCATCTTTGGTTATCCTGGTGGTGCGGTCTTGCCTTTTTATGATGCGATATATAATTTTAAAGGCATTCGCCACATTCTAGGACGCCATGAACAAGGTTGTTTGCATGAAGCTGAAGGTTATGCCAAATCAACTGGAAAGTTGGGTGTTGCCGTCGTCACTAGTGGACCAGGAGCAACAAATGCCATTACAGGGATTGCAGATGCTATGAGCGATAGCGTTCCCCTTTTGGTCTTTACAGGTCAGGTGGCGCGAGCAGGGATTGGGAAGGATGCCTTTCAGGAGGCAGACATCGTGGGAATTACCATGCCAATCACTAAGTACAATTATCAAGTTCGCGAGACAGCTGATATTCCGCGTATCATTACGGAAGCTGTCCATATCGCAACTACAGGTCGACCAGGGCCAGTCGTCATTGACCTACCTAAAGACGTATCTGCTTTGGAAACAGATTTCATTTATTCACCAGAAGTGAACCTACCAAGTTATCAGCCGACTCTTGAGCCAAATGATATGCAAATCAAGAAAATCTTGAAGCAATTATCCAAGGCTAAAAAGCCAGTCTTGCTTGCTGGTGGTGGGATTAGTTATGCTGAGGCTGCGGCAGAATTAAATGAATTTGCAGAACGCTATCAAATTCCAGTGGTAACCAGCCTTTTGGGGCAAGGAACGATTGCAACGAGTCATCCACTCTTCCTTGGAATGGGGGGGATGCACGGGTCATTTGCAGCAAATATTGCCATGACGGAAGCAGACTTTATGATTAGTATTGGTTGCCGTTTTGATGACCGCTTGACGGGGAATCCTAAGACCTTCGCTAAGAATGCTAAGGTTGCTCATATTGATATTGACCCAGCTGAGATTGGTAAGATTATCAGTGCAGATATTCCTGTAGTTGGAGATGCTAAGAAAGCCTTGCAAATGTTGCTGGCAGAACCAACCGTTCATAACAATACTGAGAAATGGATTGAGAAAGTTACTAAAGACAAGAACCGTGTTCGTTCTTATGACAAGAAAGAGCGTGTGGTTCAACCGCAAGCCGTTATTGAACGAATTGGTGAATTGACCAACGGAGATGCCATTGTGGTTACAGACGTTGGTCAACACCAAATGTGGACAGCCCAGTATTATCCTTACCAAAATGAACGTCAGTTAGTGACTTCAGGCGGTTTGGGAACCATGGGATTCGGAATTCCAGCAGCAATCGGTGCTAAAATTGCCAACCCAGATAAGGAAGTAGTCTTGTTCGTTGGGGATGGTGGTTTCCAAATGACCAACCAGGAATTGGCTATTTTAAACATTTACAAGGTGCCAATCAAGGTGGTTATGCTGAACAACCACTCACTTGGAATGGTTCGCCAGTGGCAGGAATCCTTCTATGAAGGTAGGACATCAGAGTCAGTCTTTGACACCCTCCCTGATTTCCAATTGATGGCACAGGCTTATGGCATTAAAAACTATAAGTTTGATAATCCTGAGACCTTGGCTCAAGACCTTGAAGTCATCACTGAGGATGTTCCTATGCTAATTGAGGTAGACATTTCTCGTAAGGAACAGGTGTTGCCAATGGTACCAGCTGGTAAGAGTAATCATGAGATGTTGGGGGTGAAGTTCCATGCGTAGAATGTTAACAGCAAAACTACAAAATCGTTCAGGAGTCCTCAATCGTTTTACAGGCGTTCTATCTCGTCGTCAGGTCAATATTGAAAGTATCTCTGTTGGAGCAACAGAAGATCCGAATGTATCGCGCATCACCATTATTATTGATGTAGCTTCACATGATGAAGTGGAGCAAATCATCAAGCAACTCAATCGTCAGATTGATGTGATTCGCATTCGAGATATTACAGACAAGCCTCATTTGGAACGCGAGGTGATTTTGGTTAAGATGTCAGCGCCAGCTGAGAAGCGAGCTGAGATTTTAGCCATTATTCAACCTTTCCGTGCAACAGTGGTAGACGTAGCGCCAAGCTCGATTACCATTCAAATGACAGGAAATGCTGAAAAGAGTGAAGCTCTATTGCGAGTCATTCGACCATACGGTATTCGCAATATTGCTCGAACGGGTGCAACTGGATTTACCCGCGACTAAAAATCCAACTTAAATTTGTTAAACCAGCCTAAAAGGCAATCAATAATAGAAAAGAGAAAAAAACTATGGCAGTTCAAATGGAATACGAAAAAGATGTTAAAGTAGCAGCACTTGATGGTAAAAAAATCGCCGTTATCGGTTATGGTTCACAAGGACATGCGCATGCTCAAAACTTGCGTGATTCAGGTCGCGATGTCATCATCGGTGTACGTCCAGGTAAATCTTTTGACAAAGCAAAAGAAGACGGATTTGACACTTACACAGTAGCAGAAGCTACTAAATTGGCTGACGTTATCATGATTTTGGCCCCAGACGAAATCCAACAAGAACTTTACGAAGCAGAAATCGCTCCAAACTTGGAAGCTGGGAATGCAGTTGGATTTGCTCATGGTTTCAACATCCACTTTGAATTTATCAAAGTACCTGCAGATGTAGATGTCTTCATGTGTGCTCCTAAAGGACCAGGACACTTGGTACGTCGTACTTACGAAGAAGGATTTGGTGTTCCAGCTCTTTACGCAGTATACCAAGATGCAACAGGAAATGCGAAAAACATTGCTATGGACTGGTGTAAAGGTGTTGGAGCTGCTCGTGTAGGTCTTCTTGAAACAACATACAAAGAAGAAACTGAAGAAGATTTGTTTGGTGAACAAGCTGTACTTTGTGGTGGTTTGACTGCCCTTATCGAAGCAGGTTTCGAAGTCTTGACAGAAGCAGGTTACGCTCCAGAATTGGCATACTTTGAAGTTCTTCACGAAATGAAATTGATCGTTGATTTGATCTACGAAGGTGGATTCAAGAAAATGCGTCAATCAATTTCAAACACTGCTGAATACGGTGACTATGTATCAGGTCCACGTGTAATCACTGAACAAGTTAAAGAAAATATGAAAGCTGTCTTGGCAGATATCCAAAATGGTAAATTTGCAAATGACTTTGTCAATGACTATAAAGCTGGACGTCCGAAATTGACTGCTTACCGTGAACAAGCAGCTAACCTTGAAATTGAAAAAGTTGGTGCAGAATTGCGTAAAGCAATGCCATTCGTTGGTAAAAACGACGATGATGCATTCAAAATCTATAACTAATTGATAGAAATCAAATTGAAGGCGAGTTGGGGGGACCTAACTCGCTTTTATAATCAATTCATCTCTCTTTTTAGAGGATGGATTGTGATAGTATGAATAGTCTAGGAGAAAAAGATGTTAAGTTCAAAAGATATCATCAAGGCTCATAAAGTCTTGAACGGTGTGGTCGTGAATACCCCACTGGATTATGACCATTACTTATCGGAGAAGTATGATGCTAAGATTTATTTGAAAAAGGAAAATGCTCAACGTGTTCGCTCTTTTAAAATTCGTGGTGCCTATTATGCTATTTCTCAGCTCAGCAAGGAAGAGCGTGAACGTGGGGTAGTCTGTGCTTCTGCGGGAAATCATGCGCAGGGAGTTGCCTATACTTGTAATGAGATGAAAATCCCTGCTACTATTTTTATGCCCATTACCACTCCACAACAAAAAATTGGTCAAGTTCGCTTTTTTGGTGGGGAGTTCGTAACCATTAAACTAGTTGGAGATACCTTTGATGCTTCTGCTAAGGCAGCTCAAGAATTTACAGTTTCTGAAAATCGTACCTTTATTGATCCCTTTGATGATGCTCATGTCCAAGCAGGTCAAGGGACTGTTGCTTATGAGATTTTAGAAGAAGCTCGAAAAGAATCGATTGATTTTGATGCTGTCTTGGTTCCTGTTGGTGGTGGCGGTCTCATTGCTGGGGTTTCTACCTATATCAAGGAAACAAGTCCAGAGATCGAGGTTATCGGAGTAGAGGCGAATGGAGCGCGTTCCATGAAGGCTGCCTTTGAAGCTGGTGGACCTGTTAAGCTCAAGGAAATTGACAAATTTGCGGATGGGATTGCTGTGCAAAAGGTAGGACAGTTGACCTATGAGGCAACTCGTCAACATGTTCAAACTTTGGTAGGTGTCGATGAGGGATTGATTTCTGAAACCTTGATTGACCTCTACTCTAAGCAAGGGATTGTCGCAGAACCTGCTGGAGCGGCGAGTATTGCCTCTTTAGAAGTTTTAGCTGAATATATCAAGGGGAAAACCATTTGTTGTATCATTTCTGGAGGAAATAATGATATCAACCGTATGCCAGAAATGGAAGAGCGTGCCTTGATTTATGATGGGATTAAGCATTACTTTGTGGTCAATTTCCCACAGCGTCCAGGAGCTTTGCGTGAATTTGTAAATGATATTTTGGGACCAAACGATGATATCACACGTTTTGAGTATATCAAACGAGCTAGTAAGGGAACAGGTCCAGTATTAATTGGGATTGCCTTAGCAGATAAGCATGATTATGCAGGATTGATTCGTCGAATGGAAGGTTTTGATCCAGCTTATATTAACTTAAATGGTAATGAAACGCTCTATAATATGCTTGTCTGAGGACTAATAAAAAAATATCATATTATTTGCACAACTGATGTATAGGTGCTATAATGAGGGTAAAGAAAGGGGGCGATTCCTATGAACTTAGGAAAACTATCCTACTATTTCTACTACAACTTATTATAGTACCTATTATTTTTGTTTCAGTTTATAATAATAAAAAAGAATTACTTGCTATATATAAGGCTACTATTTAGAATGCGATATTTTATATATAACTAATTTAAAAATTGTCTAAATATAATAGCAAATAGAGAAAATAATCAGTATTTATGAGACAGATTTGGTAATTTAATTGATAAAATTGATCTGATACTTGTAAAATGAGAGTAGTAGAAAAGTTTGTGACATTAGGAAGTCATATTCTAGATGCTGATTATGAAGTGATGTTTGAAAAGAATATGTAAAATCTGATGAAATAATTCCATTGTACCAGTTGAAAAAGAAAATAAGCTTTAAAGCATGACAGGAAGGAATCTCGGATAAGGAGAAAGGAAAGAGATAGTTAAGAGGTAATCAGAGGAGAATATTATCTTTGGTAGCTTTAACCATTTTAAAGGAATGTATAGAATTACTTAAATAAGACTCCTGTCTATCCTATTGAGTAGCTGGTATGTAGTTTATATGAATATTCTTACATATTTGAAGTTTAATAATACAATTATTTTTTAGGTAGTTGCTAATGGTTTATAGTAAGTAAAAACCTATATATTATCGGCTTTAAAAAAGAAGTAAGAAAAAAATAGAACTTTTATTTTATTGAATATATGTTTTTTTATTGACAAAAGACATAAAAACGTATAGAATAATATATCGTAAAGAAGAAAATAGGAGAAGGACATGGCTAAGTCAAACTTTGAAAAAGTAGAATCAGTTGTTGGCTGGGTTCGTGATAAGAAAATCACAGGCTACCGTATCTCTAAAGAAACGAATGCGCGTGAAATGTCTATCATTGCTCTAGCGCAGGGTCGTGCAAAAGTAAAAAATATTTCATTTGAAACAGCTCTAGGTTTAATTGATTTCTATGAAAAAAATCATGAAAAATTTGAAGATTAATCTTTGGATAATGGCGGATTCTTGAATTGGGTCTGCCTTTTCATTTTGATACTCAATGAAAATCAAAGAGCAAACTAGGAAGCTAGCCGCAGGTTGCTCAAAACACTGTTTTGAGGTTGTAGATAAGACTGACGAAGTCAGTCACATATATACGGCAAGGCGAAGCTGACGTGGTTTGAAGAGATTTTCGAAGAGTATGAGGACAGCAAAAAGACTGCACGATTGATGCAGCCTTTTCTTTTTATTTGAGATAACGTTGAAGGAATTCTTTTGTTCGCTCTTCTTTCGGATTGGTGAAGAGGTCTTCTGGTTTGCCTTCTTCAGCGATTACACCCTTATCCATGAAGATAACACGGTGAGAGACATCACGGGCGAATTCCATTTCGTGGGTTACGACAATCATAGTCAAGCCTTCCTGAGCCAGATCTTGCATGATTTTGAGGACCTCTCCAACCATTTCTGGATCGAGAGCTGATGTTGGTTCATCAAAGAGAATGGCGTCAGGATTCATTGAAAGGGCACGAGCGATAGCCACACGTTGTTTTTGACCGCCTGAGAGTTGTTTTGGTTTGGCTTGCCAGTAGCGTTCTCCCATGCCGACCTTTTCAAGGTTTTCTTTGGCAATTTTTTCAGCTTCTGTACGCTCGCGTTTAAGGACAGTTGTCTGAGCGACAATTGTATTTTCAAGAACGTTGAGATTTTCAAAGAGGTTAAAGGATTGGAACACCATCCCCAACTTTTCACGGTATTGTGTGAGGTCATAACCTTTTTCGAGGACGTTTTGCCCATGATAAAGAATTTGACCATCAGTTGGCGTTTCAAGTAGGTTAATGGAGCGTAGGAAGGTTGATTTCCCGCTTCCAGAGCTTCCAATGATAGAGATGACTTCTCCCTTGTGGACAGTGAGAGAAATGTCTTTTAGCACTTCGTTTTGGCCATAGGATTTTTTGAGGTGTTTAATTTCAAGGATTGCTTGTGTCATTATTTCAAATCCTCCGTTTGCATTTGGTTAGCACCTGTAGTATAGGTATCCATGTCCATTCGACGTTCGATGAAGCGGAGGATACGTGTTACGGTGAAGGTGAGGACAAAGTAAATCACGGCGATGATTGTAAATGTCTGGAAGTATTGATAAGTTTGAGTTGCCACGGTATTTCCTGAGAAATAAAGTTCGACAACAGAGATAACGTTCAATACAGATGTATCTTTGATATTGATGACAAATTCGTTACCAGTTGCAGGTAGGATGTTGCGGACTACCTGAGGTAGGACAATCTTACGCATGGTTTGGTTATGAGTCATACCAAGAGCAGTCGCAGCTTCAAATTGTCCCTTGTCAACTGCTAGGATACCACCACGGACGATTTCAGTCATGTAGGCACCAGTGTTGATTGAAACGATGAAGATAGCAGCCAGTGTGCGGTCAAGGTTGATCCCAAAAGCTTGAGCAGTTCCATAGTAGATAACCATCGATTGAACGATCATTGGTGTACCACGGAAAATTTCGATATAGATATTGAGAATCCAGCTGACTAGCTTTTGTAGGCCATAGATGGCTTTATTCTCAGAGAGAGGGGCAGTACGGAAAACACCAATGGCAAGACCGATAATGAGACCTATGATGGTTCCGACGATAGAGATTAAAAGAGTGATACCAGCACCACGCAAGAGTTGTTGCCAGTTTTCAGAAAGAATTTTAGCGACTTGGCTAAAGAAACTACTGCTAGTCTCTTCAGTTGTAGTGGCTTCGGCAGGTTGCTCCTTGATCATACGATCCATCAGGGCAACTTGGTCATCTTTAGAAATAGTTTCAATGCTGGCATTGATTTGGCTAATACGATTGTCATCTTTACGAAGTCCAATGGCAATAGCTGTATCTTCTTCTCCAGTTTTGAAACCTGGCTCTACTTGAACCATCTTAAACTTAGAGTTAGCAGCTTCGGCAGTCAGTGCTTCAGGGAGTTCAGAAACATAGGCATCAATGACACCAGCCTCAAGTGCTTGGCGCATTTGAGCGAAGTCTCCCATGGCAGTTTCTTTTTTAGCGCCTGGGATTTGACTAATCAAGTTATAAAGGTAAACACCTTGTTGGGAAGTGATTTTCGCACCATTAAAGTCATCCAAAGATTTGGCATTTGCGTAGGCAGAATCTTTTTTGATGAGTAAGACAGGTTCGCTAGTGTAGTAACTGCTTGAAAAGGCGATTTCTTGTTTGCGTTCGGCAGTAGGACTCATACCTGCGATAATCATATCAATCTTACCAGAAGTAAGGGCAGGGACTAGACCTTCCCACTTGGTTTTAACAACCAAAGGCTCTTTGCCTAAGTCCTTAGCAATTTTCTTGGCAATCTGGACATCGTATCCATTGGCATACTGGTTGGTTCCATCGATTTTGACAGCTCCATTGCTATCATCATCCTGGGTCCAGTTAAAGGGGGCATATGCTGCTTCCATCCCGATGCGTAAATATTCATCGGCTTGAGCAACATTGACAAATCCTAGCATAAGCAAGAGACTTGTGAAAATAGATAAGTATATTTTTCTCATGATTTCTCCTATTTCTAATCTATTAAAAAATAACTGTCTCCTATTTTATCGAAAAAAACTCTATTTTTCAATATGGGTAAGCCCTTACTTGAGAAAAAATGATATAATGATAGCAAAGATAAAAAGGGGGCTTAATTGATGAAAAAAACTTTTTTCTTACTGGTCTTAGGTTTGTTTTGCCTTCTGCCACTCTCTGTTTTTGCCATTGATTTCAAGATAAACTCCTACCAAGGGGATTTGTATATTCATGCAGACAACACGGCAGAATTTAGACAAAAGATAGTTTATCAGTTTGAAGAGGACTTTAAAGGCCAAATCGTGGGACTTGGACGTGCTGGCAAGATGCCTAGTGGGTTTGACATTGACCCTCACCCAAAGGTTCAGGCATCGAAAAATGGTGCTGAACTGACAGATGTTGCTAGCGAAGTGACAGAAGGAACAGATGGTTATACTGTCAAAGTTTACAATCCAGGTCAGGAAGGTGACACAGTTGAAGTTGACCTTGTCTGGAATTTAAAGAACTTGCTTTTCCTTTATGATGATATCGCTGAATTAAATTGGCAACCTCTGACAGATAGTTCAGGGGCTATTGGAAAGTTTGAATTTAATGTAAGGGGAGATAAGGGGGCTGAAAAACTCTTTTTCCATACAGGGAAACTCTTTAGAGAGGGTACGATTGAAAATAGTAACCTTGATTATACTATTCGTTTAGACAATCTTCCGCCTAAGCGTGGAGTTGAATTGCATGCCTACTGGCCTCGAACTGATTTTGCTAGCGCTAGGGATCAGGGCTTGAAAGGGAATCGTTTAGAAGAGTTTAATAAGATAGAAGACTCGATTGTTAGAGAAAAAGCTCAGAGTATGCAGCTCGTCACTTGGGTGTTTCCTTTGATACTTTCTATCTCCTTGTTATTGAGTGTCTGCTTCTATTTTATTTATAGAAGAAAGACCACTATTTCAGTCAAATATGCTAAAAATCATCGTCTCTATGAACCACCAATGGAATTAGAGCCTATGGTTTTATCAGAGGCTGTCTACTCGACCTCCTTGGAGGAAGTGAGTCCTCTAACCAAAGGAGCAGGAAAATTCACCTTTGACCAACTTATTCAAGCTACCTTGCTAGATGTGATAGACCGTGGGAATGTCTCTATTATTTCAGAAGGAGACGCAGTTGGCTTGAGGCTGGTGAAAGAAGATGGTTTGTCAAGTTTTGAGAAAGACTGCTTAAATCTGGCCTTTTCAGGCAAAAAAGAAGAAACTCTTTCCAATTTGTTTGCGGATTACAGGGTATCTGAGAGTCTTTATCGTGGGGCAAAAGTCTCTGATGAAAAACGGATTCAAGCAAGGGGACGTCAGCTCAAATCCTCTTTCGAAGAAGTATTGAAAGAGATGCAAGAAGGGGTAAGAAATCGAGTTTCCTTCTGGGGGCTCCCAGATTATTATCGTCCCTTGACTGGTGGAGAAAAGGCCTTGCAAGTGGGTATGGGGGTCTTGACTATCTTGCCCCTGTTTATCGGATTTGGTTTGTTCTTGTACAGTTTGGATGTTTATGGCTATCTTTACCTCCTCTTGCCAATACTTGGTTTTCTAGGTTTGGTTTTGGCTGTTTTCTATTATTGGAAGCTGCGACTAGATAATCGTGATGGCGTCCTAAATGAAGCAGGGGCAGAAGTCTACTATCTCTGGACCAGTTTTGAAAATATGTTACGTGAGATTGCACAATTGGATCAGGCAGAGTTGGAAAGTATTGTGGTCTGGAATCGCCTCTTGGTCTATGCGACCTTATTTGGCTATGCGGATAAGGTTAGTCATTTGATGAAGGTTCATCATATCCAAGTGGAAAATCCAGATATCAACCTCTATGTAGCTTATGGCTGGCACAGTATGTTTTATCATTCAAGCGCGCAAATGAGCCATTATGCCAGCGTCGCAAATACAGCAAGTACCTACTCCGTATCTTCTGGAAATGGAAGTTCTGGCGGTGGCTTCTCCGGTGGCGGAGGCGGTGGCAGTATCGGCGCCTTTTAGAGAGAACTGCCACAGACTGAAAAAAGTATGCTATAATGGAAGATAGAAAAAGGAGTAATCTATGTATCTTATTGAAATTTTAAAATCTATCTTCTTCGGGATTGTTGAAGGAATTACGGAATGGTTGCCGATTTCTAGTACAGGTCACTTGATTCTAGCAGAGGAATTTATCCAATACCAAAATCAAAACGAAGCCTTTATGTCCATGTTTAATGTTGTAATTCAGCTTGGAGCGATTTTGGCGGTCATGGTTATTTACTTTAACAAGCTCAATCCTTTCAAACCGACTAAGGACAAGCAGGAAGTTCGTAAGACTTGGAGACTATGGTTGAAGGTCTTGATTGCTACTTTGCCTTTGCTTGCCGTATTTAAGTTTGATGATTGGTTTGATACCCACTTCCATAATATGGTTTCTGTTGCTCTCATGTTGATTATCTATGGGATTGCCTTTATCTATTTGGAAAAGCGCAATAAAGCTCGTGCTATCGAACCAAGTGTAACAGAGTTGGACAAGCTTCCTTATACGACAGCTTTCTATATCGGTCTTTTCCAAGTTCTTGCCCTTTTACCAGGAACGAGTCGTTCAGGTGCAACGATTGTCGGTGGTTTGTTAAATGGAACCAGTCGTTCTGTTGTGACAGAATTTACCTTCTATCTTGGGATTCCTGTTATGTTTGGAGCCAGTGCCTTAAAGATTTTCAAATTTATAAAAGCAGGACAGCTCTTGAGCTTTGGGCAATTGTTCTTGCTCTTGGTTGCGATGGGAGTCGCCTTTGCAGTCAGCATGGTTGCAATTCGTTTCTTGACAAGTTATGTGAAAAAACACGACTTCACTCTTTTCGGTAAATACCGTATCGTGCTTGGTAGTGTCTTGCTACTTTACAGCTTTGTTCGTTTATTTGTATAAGAAAAACCTTGAAGGGTCAGCTCTTCAAGGTTTTATACTCTTCGAAAATCTCTTCAAACCGCGTCAGTTCTATCTGCAACCTCAAAACGGTGTTTTGAGCAACCTGCGGCTAGCTTCCTAGTTTGCTCTTTGATTTTCATTGAGTATTAAAATCCAGTCATGGTAATCCCCAACAGGCGGACACCTCTTTCTTTCTCGTCTAACTCTTCATAGAGTTGCAGGGCTATTTGGCTTATCTGACTAGCATCCTGTGTTTTTTGAGCCAGACTTTTTCGTTTAGTCAGAGTTGAAAAGTCCTCGTAGCGAATTTTCAGAATGACAATTTTTCCAGCTTTTTCTTGTTGATTGAGATTGAGAGCGACTCTTTCTGATAGGAGAGTTAGCTCTTTTTTGATGTCTTCCTCGGCACGGAGAATCTTCCCATAGGTTTTCTCCTTCCCGATTGATTTACGGATGCGGTTGGATTTGACGGGGGAATTGTGGATACCACGAGCCTTTCGATACAGGTCATAGCCCAGTCTGCCAAATCGGTCTATTAGGGTTACTTCAGGCACTTCAAGCAAATCAGCGCCAGTAAAAACACCCATTTGATGAAGTCTTTCCACCGTCTTTTTTCCTACTCCATGAAACTTGGAAATATCCATTTGTTTGAGAAAATCCTCAGCTTGTTCAGGTAAAATCACTGTCAGACCATGTGGTTTTTGATAATCGCTGGCCATTTTAGCTAAGAATTTATTATAAGAAACGCCAGCAGAAGCAGTTAGATGGAGTTCTTGCCAGATATCCTCTTGAATGAGGCGAGCAATTTTGACCGCTGACTTAATACCGAGTTTATTTTCTGTTACATCCAAATAGGCTTCATCAATGCTCATGGGTTCAATCAAATCTGTATAACGTTTAAAGATAGCTCGAATCTGGAGTCCCACAGTCTTGTATTTTTCATAATTTCCTGAGATAAAGACGGCCTGGGGACATCGTTCATAAGCTTCCTTGGAACTCATGGCAGAATGAACACCAAAAGCTCGCGCCTCATAACTACAAGTAGAAACAACTCCACGCCCACCTGTTTGCCGAGGGTCGCTCCCGATAATAACAGGTTTTCCTTTGAGTTTAGGATTATCTCTGATTTCTACCGCAGCAAAAAAGGCATCCATGTCAATATGAATGATTTTTCTTGACAAATCATTTAACAAAGGAAAAATCAACATACCTAGCCCCTTTTTACCAATTATGTTCTTTTATTATACCCTTTTTTCTGAAAAAAAGAAAAAAGGCTTTAATTTTTTCAAAAATATAATACAGTTTGGTATAGAAATTAGTCTGTTTTAGAAAAGAAAGTGTAAAAATAAGGAACTTTCGCTTGTTGAAATCGGTTACTGTATGGTATACTGTTTTCATAAATGTAACAGATGACTGTTACTAGAAAGAAAACAGAGGACATTAACATGGTTGTTAAAACAGTTGTTGAAGCACAAGATATTTTTGATAAAGCTTGGGAAGGCTTCAAAGGCGTAGATTGGAAAGAAAAAGCAAGTGTATCACGCTTCGTACAAGCAAACTACACACCTTACGATGGAGACGAAAGCTTCCTTGCAGGACCAACAGAACGTTCACTTCACATCAAAAAAATTGTAGAAGAAACTAAGGCTCACTACGAAGAAACTCGTTTCCCAATGGACACTCGTCCAACATCTATCGCTGACATCCCAGCAGGATTTATCGATAAAGAAAACGAAGTTATCTATGGTATCCAAAATGATGAACTCTTCAAATTGAACTTCATGCCAAGAGGTGGTATCCGTATGGCTGAAACTACTTTGAAAGAAAATGGATACGAACCAGACCCAGCTGTTCATGAAATCTTCACTAAATACGTAACAACAGTTAACGACGGTATCTTCCGCGCTTACACTTCAAATATCCGTCGTGCTCGTCACGCTCACACTGTAACTGGTCTTCCAGATGCATACTCACGCGGACGTATCATCGGTGTTTACGCACGTCTTGCTCTTTACGGTGCAGACTACTTGATGCAAGAAAAAGTAAACGACTGGAATGCAATTGAAGAAATCGATGAAGAAACAATCCGTCTTCGTGAAGAAATCAACCTTCAATACCAAGCATTGCAACAAGTTGTTCGCTTGGGTGACCTTTACGGTGTTGACGTTCGCAAACCAGCGATGAACACTAAAGAAGCTATCCAATGGGTTAACATTGCCTTCATGGCTGTCTGCCGTGTGATCAACGGTGCTGCTACATCTCTTGGACGTGTGCCAATCGTATTGGATATCTTTGCAGAACGTGACCTTGCTCGTGGTACATTTACTGAATCAGAAATCCAAGAATTCGTTGATGATTTCGTTATGAAACTTCGTACAGTTAAATTTGCTCGTACAAAAGCTTATGACCAATTGTACTCAGGTGACCCAACATTCATCACAACTTCTATGGCTGGTATGGGTAACGACGGTCGTCACCGTGTTACTAAGATGGACTACCGTTTCTTGAATACTCTTGACAATATCGGTAACTCTCCAGAACCAAACTTGACAGTTCTTTGGACTGACAAATTGCCATACAACTTCCGTCGCTACTGTATGCACATGAGCCACAAACACTCTTCTATCCAATACGAAGGTGTAACAACAATGGCCAAAGACGGATATGGTGAAATGAGCTGTATCTCATGCTGTGTGTCTCCACTTGACCCAGAAAATGAAGAACAACGCCACAACATCCAGTACTTCGGTGCGCGTGTAAACGTTTTGAAAGCCCTTCTTACTGGTTTGAACGGTGGTTACGACGATGTTCACAAAGACTACAAAGTATTTGACATCGAACCAATCCGTGATGAAGTTCTTGAATTCGAATCAGTTAAAGCTAACTTTGAAAAATCTCTTGACTGGTTGACTGACACTTACGTAGATGCTTTGAACATCATCCACTACATGACTGATAAGTACAACTACGAAGCTGTTCAAATGGCCTTCTTACCAACTAAACAACGCGCTAACATGGGATTCGGTATCTGTGGATTTGCGAACACTGTTGATACATTGTCAGCTATCAAATACGCTACAGTTAAACCAATCCGTGATGAAAATGGCTACATCTACGATTATGAAACAATCGGTGAATACCCACGTTGGGGTGAAGATGACCCACGTTCAAACGAATTGGCAGAATGGTTGATCGAAGCTTACACAACTCGTCTACGTAGCCACAAACTTTACAAAGACGCAGAAGCTACTGTATCACTTTTGACAATCACATCTAACGTTGCTTACTCTAAACAAACTGGTAACTCACCAGTCCACAAAGGTGTATACCTCAACGAAGATGGTTCTGTGAACTTGTCTAAACTTGAATTCTTCTCACCAGGTGCTAACCCATCTAACAAAGCTAAAGGTGGCTGGTTGCAAAACTTGAACTCACTTTCTAGCCTTGACTTTAGTTATGCGGCTGACGGTATCTCATTGACTACACAAGTTTCACCTCGTGCTCTTGGTAAGACTCGTGACGAACAAGTTGATAACTTGGTAACAATCCTTGATGGTTACTTCGAAAACGGTGGACAACACGTTAACTTGAACGTTATGGACTTGAACGATGTTTACGAAAAGATCATGTCAGGTGAAGACGTTATCGTACGTATCTCTGGATACTGTGTAAACACTAAATACCTCACTCCAGAACAAAAAACTGAATTGACACAACGTGTCTTCCACGAAGTTCTTTCAATGGATGATGCCTTGGATGCATTGAGCTAATCAAGTTCTTGAATAATGAAAAGGAACCCTCGGTCAGTCGACTGAGGGTTTTTGGGGCTCTTAAATTCTTTAATACTCAATAAAAATCAAAGAGCAAACTAGGAAGCTAGCCGCAGGTTGCTCAAAACACTGTTTTGAGGTTGCAGATAGAGCTGACGCGGTTTGAAGAGATTTTCGAAGAGTATAAGTCATTCTCTGAAGTGTCTCACTTGGTTTAAAAAGAGTTGGTTGAGTTGAGGAAGTAGTCTGAAATAAAAACACCACACTTTGTATGGAACAAGGTGTGGTTGTATTTTATCTCTTAGACCAAGTTCTCTTCATAAAGAGAAGTAGGATTGGGTAAATCTCTAATCGACCTGCAATCATTGCAAAGGAGAGGAGAATTTTTGAGATGGGACTAAAGATTGAGAAACTAGAAGTGGTTCCTAGAATAGGTCCTATATTATTGAAACAGCTAAAGACAGCGCTAGTCACAACTAGAAAATCATTGCTATCTAGGCTGACAATAAAGATAAGCGCTAGCAAAATCATAGCATAGATGACAAAGTACTTGAGAATTTTATGCTGGGTATCTTTGTCAATCACGGTTTTATTAACATGGAGGGTCAAAACACGGTGGGGTGATAGGATTGATAAAATCTGATTTTTAGCAATTTTTGAAAGGATGAGGCCTCGAATAACCTTGAGTCCACCTGCGGTTGATCCAGCAGAACCACCAATTCCCATGAGGAAGAGAAGGATAAACTGGGAGAAGAGGGGCCAGTTGGTAATATCTCCGTAACCAAAACCAGTCGTCGTAATGATGTTGGAAACCTGGAAGAAGGCCATTTCAAAGCTCTTAGAAAGTCCTGGGTAGAGATAGAGAGTATTGAGGCTAATCAAGCCTGTAGAAACCAGTACGATGACCAAGTAAGCCCGAAGTTCTTCGTCTCCAAAGAAGGCCTTAATGCGACGGAGCATGAGGTAGTAGTAGAGATTGAAGTTTACCCCAAAAACCAGAACTCCGATACTAACCAGATAGGTAATCAGTGAGCTACCATAGTGGGCAATCCCGTCGTTATAGACGGTAAAGCCCCCAGTTCCCGCTGTCCCCATAGCAATGACAAAACTATCAAATAGGGGCATGCCAGCTAGATAATAGATGATGACAAAGAGGGAGAAGAGAGCTAGATAAAGGAGATAGAGAATCTGGGCAGTATTTTTTAGTTTGGATACAACCTTACCGAAAACAGGACCTGGAACCTCAGCCTTCATTACCTCTAGGTGGCTATTCTTGGCATTATCCATAATAGCAAGTGCAAAAACAAGTACTCCCATCCCTCCAATCAAGTGGGTAAAACTTCTCCAAAATAGGAGGGAACGGCTGAGGACCGAAACGTCGTTTAGAATAGTTGCTCCAGTAGTTGTAAAGCCAGAACTAATCTCAAAAAAGGCATCAATAATGCTGGGAATTTGCCCTGCAAAGACAAAGGGGAGACCGCCAAAGAAAGACCAGAGGATCCAACAGAGGGCAACAATCAAGATTCCCTCCTTGGCATAAATCCGTTGATTTTTTGGCTTTTGTAAAATTCCTGAACCGCCTAGTAATACGAGAATGCCAATCGTTGTAAAGAGGGCTGTAAAGACTTGGCTTGATTCACGGTAATAGATAGCAACAGCCACAGGAACCAAAAGAAGAATAGCTTCAATCAAAAGCAACTTTGAAAGGAGGTAACGAATCATACTTTTATTCATCTCTTACCTCGCGATTAAGTCATAAATCTTGGTGATGTTTGGCAATAGGGTAGTTACTAAGAGCTTATCTCCAACTTCCAGCATCTCCTCTCCAGTAGGGAAAATAGTCTTGCCTTTTCGAATGATAGCTGCAATAAGAACCCCTTTTTTCAATTTCAGTTGAGAAAGAGGTTTGGCAGTCATTTTATTGGCTTCCTTGATATGGAATTGCAGGGTTTCGATTTGGCCATTGGCTAGATGGTGCATGGCTTGAAGGTCTGAGTACTGGGCATTAACACGGCCACGAATAAAGTGCATGATTGTATCTACAGCGATGATTTTCGGAGTGATAATGCTTGAGAAATCAGGCGCATGAATAATTTCAAGGAGACTAGTTCTGTTAACCTTGCTAATATTTTTTTGCACCCCAACACTATCCAGGAACATAGAAGTAATAATATTCTCTTCGTCAACTCCTGTTAGGGTTGCTACTGCATCATAGTTTTGAGCACTTTCTTCTAGTAAGATATCTTTTGCGGTACCATCTCCTTGGACAATATAGAGATTAGGGAATTTCTCACTAAAGAAACGTGCTCTTTCAGGATTAATCTCGATGACTTTGGTATCAATACGACTGTCTTTGAGGATACCTAGTAGATAATAGGCAATTCTACCTGCTCCAACGATGAGAAGGCTCTTCACAGCACGAGATTTGAAATAATTATGGAAGAGCATCATATCAACACGGTTACCAGTGACAAAGATTCTATCTTTATCCTGTATGGTCATGTCACCACTTGGGATGATAATTTGATGATCTCTTTCTATCGCACAAACAATGACATTGCCGAATTTTTTCCGAAAATCAGAAATGGGCATTTGGCAAAGACCGCTAGTGGATTTGACAATAAATTCCATGAGACTAACGCGTCCACCAGCAAAGCGTTCGACAGATAGGGCGTTGGGGAAGTCAATGATATTGGCGATAGCGCGGGCAGCCAAGAGCTCAGGATTTACGATAAGAGAAAAGCCGAGAATATTCTTTTCTTTGAAATAAGAGTTAGAGTATTCAGGATTTCGCACCCGAACGATGGTTTCTTTAGCCCCCATTTTTTTGGCTAGAACGGCTGCAATCATGTTCACTTCATCGTATTCAGTCAAGGCGATAAAGATATCACAATCCTGAACACTGGCTTGCTCAAGGATGGTGAAATCGGCCCCGTTACCAAGGATACCCATGATATCAAAGCGATTAACAATATGATTGAGAACAGCTTCGTCTTGCTCAATCAGCAAAACATCATGCTTTTCTGCAACCAGGGAGCGACAGAGAGCAAAACCAACTTTTCCCCCTCCGACAAGGATAATTTTCATAACAAAACCTACTTTTTCATGATGTAACTATCATACCTTTTTTCAAGAAAAAATGCACCTACTAGCTAATCACCAGAGTTTTTAGTAGGAAATTTGCTATAAGGTAAAACTATACCCTAATCAATTGAAATAGTTATTAGCATCTTTCTCTGAAATATGGTATGATAAAGGATATACAAGGAGATAAAATGAATAATAATTTACTGGTATTATAATCAGACTTTGGTCTGCTTGATGGTGCGGTATCGGCTATGATTGGAGTGGCTTTAGAAGAGTCTCCAACCATAAAAATTCATCACTTGACGCACGATATTACGCCTTATAGTATTTTTGAGGGGAGCTATCGTCTCTTTCAGACGGTGAATTACTGGCCTGAGGGAGCGACATTTGTATCGGTGGTCGATTCAGGTGTCGGCTCGAAACGTAAGAGTGTGGTTGCCAAGACTGCAAAAAATCAATACATTGTCACTCCAGATAATGGTACGCTTTCTTTTATCAAGAAACACGTTGGCATTGTAGCTATTCGTGAGATTTCTGAAGTGGCCAATAGACGTCAAAATACAGAGCATTCTTATACCTTCCACGGTCGTGATGTCTATGCCTATACTGGTGCTAAATTGGCCAGTGGTCACATTACTTTTGAGGAAGTGGGGCCTGAGCTCAGTGTGGATCAGATTGTAGAGCTTCCAGTCGTAGAGACCATCATAGAAGATTATCTAGTGAAGGGAGCTATTGATATTCTGGATGTGCGTTTTGGTTCGTTTTGGACCTCTATCATGCTGATATGCTGGTCTATCAAAATCGGGTTGTTTATGGCAAATCATTTGCAGATGTGAGAATTGGGCAACCCATCCTTTACATCAACTCTCTCTATCGTTTAGGTCTGGCTATCAACCAAGGTTCCTTTGCCAAGGCCTATAATGTGGGTGTCGGTTCATCTTGGACCATTGAAATAAAGAAAATAGAATCATAAAATAGGAGAATATAGATGAAAAATCAATCAATTAAACAAGTTGTTGCTATCGGTGTTGGAGCTGCGCTCTTTGTTGTCATCGGGATGATCAGCATTCCGACACCTGTTCCAAATACAAGCATCCAGCTTCAGTATGCGGTACAGAGCCTCTTGTCTATCATTTTTGGCCCTCTAGTGGGATTACTTGTTGGTTTAATTGGGCATGCAGTGAAGGACTCTCTTGCTGGCTACGGTCTTTGGTGGACTTGGATTATTGCTAGTGGTCTCTTTGGTCTAGCCGTCGGACTCTTTAGAAAATACATTCGAGTAACACAGGGTGTTTTTGAGTTGAAGGATATTGTCTTCTTTAACCTCATTCAGATTGTTGCAAATGCTCTTGTTTGGGGTGTCTTGGCACCACTTGGAGATGTCGTTATTTATCAAGAAGCAGCTGAAAAAGTATTTGCTCAAGGGATTGTTGCAGGTATTGCAAACGCTGTGACTATTGCTATCGCAGGAACTCTTCTTTTGATAGCTTATTCGCGTACACAGACTCGTTCAGGAAGCTTGAAAAAGGATTAACATAAGGGAAAAGGCTGGGCAACCAGTCTTTTTCGATGTTTATAGACTAGTCAGGTAACCAGTCTAGGCTAGGAATCTTGTTGGTGCTAAGTTTTTAGGAGAAGAGTCTGCAAGAAGGGGTTAATTTATGATAAAATAGAAGTCTAATACTCTGCGAAAATCTCTTCAAACCGCGTCAGCTCTATCTGCGACCTCAAAACAGTGTTTTGAGCAACCTACGGCTAGCTTCCTGGTTTGCTCTTTGATTTTCATTGAGTAGAAGAAGCGAATGAAGAGAGTAAGATGAAAGAAGCTATAATTGAGTGGAAGGATTTCTCTTTCCAGTATGAAACGCAACAAGAACCAACCTTGCAAGGGGTGGACTTGACCATTTATAAGGGAGAGAAAGTCTTAATTGTTGGGCCATCTGGGTCAGGTAAGTCTACTTTGGGTCAATGTTTGAATGGGATTATTCCCAATATTTACAAGGGGCAGACGTCTGGAGAATTTTTGATCAAGGGGCAAGCAGCCTTTGATATGAGCATTTATGATAAATCTCATCTGGTCAGCACAGTTTTGCAGGATACAGATGGGCAGTTTATCGGCCTGTCTGTGGCAGAGGATTTGGCTTTTGCTCTGGAAAATGATGTGACAGCTCTAGAAGAGATGAAAGGTCGTGTTCATAAATGGGCTGAAAAGCTGGACCTTCTTTCTTTACTGAATCAGCGCCCTCAGGATTTGTCAGGTGGACAAAAGCAGCGAGTTAGTCTAGCTGGTGTTTTGATTGATGAGAGTCCGATTCTCTTGTTTGATGAGCCACTCGCCAATCTCGATCCCAAGTCAGGTCAGGATATTATCGAACTGATTGACCAGATTCATAAGGAAGAGGGGACGACGACCCTTATTATTGAGCACCGTTTGGAGGATGTTCTGCATCGCCCTGTGGATCGGATTGTCTTGATAAACGATGGTCGTATCCTCTTTAATGGGAGCCCTGACCAGCTACTGGCGACTGATTTATTGACCCAAAATGGAATCCGAGAACCTCTTTATCTTACCACTCTCCGTCAATTGGGTGTGGATTTAGCCAAGGAAGAACAGTTAGCAAATCTGGATAACTTGTCTATCTCGAAAGGACAGGTTCAGTTACAGACTGAACTGGCAAAAGAAGCTCCAGCTTTGCAGTCACTCTTTAGACTAGAGGATGTGTCTTTTTCTTATGATGATAGACTGATTTTAAAATCCCTACATTTGGATATTAAAAAGGGCGAAAAGATTGCCATTGTTGGGAAAAATGGAGCAGGGAAGTCAACTCTAGCCAAGGCCTTAAGTAGCTTTATTCAGACGGAAGGTCGCTATCTTTGGGAAGGACAGGATATAAAAGGAGATTCTGTTGCAGAGCGGGCGGAACGAGTAGGCTATGTGCTGCAAAATCCCAATCAAATGATTTCAACCAATATGATTTTTGATGAGGTGGCTCTAGGACTTCGTTTGCGAGGTGTGGATGAGAAGGAAATTGAAACGAGAGTCTATGAAACCTTGAAAATCTGTGGGCTTTACGAATTCCGTAATTGGCCCATTTCTGCCCTGTCATTTGGGCAGAAAAAGCGTGTCACCATTGCATCGATTTTGGTTTTAGGAGCTGAAATTATCCTCTTAGATGAACCGACTGCAGGTCAAGACCAGAAGAACTATACTGAGATTATGGAATTTCTCGAAGAACTGCATCAAAAAGGGCATACCATTGTCATGATTACCCATGATATGCAATTGATGCTGGATTATTCGGATCGGGCTCTTGTCATGGTGGATGGAGAATTGATTGCCGATATTGATCCAGCCAGTCTTTTGAGTAATCCTGAGCTGTTAATAAAAGCCAATCTAAAAGAAACTTCAATCTTCAACTTGGCTAAGAAACTCGACGTGGATCCACTTGCTTTAACGGCATTTTACAAGGAAAGGAGAGAAGGATGCAAGCTAAATTAATCGGTTACCAGCATAGAGATACTGTGATTCATCGCTTGTCAGGAGCTGGAAAACTTCTCTTTTTCATCCTTGTGTCGTTGGCGGCCATGATTAGCTATGATACCAGACTGCTTGTTCTGATTGCCATCTTTTCGGTCTTTCTCCTCTATTTGTCAGAAATCCGTTTTAAAGATGTTTCCTTTGTAGCCGTTTTTGCGACGGTATTTGCCGTTTTAAACGTCTTGATGGTCTATCTCTTTTCTCCCGAGTATGGGGTTGGACTTTACGGAGAGAGAAGTGTGATTTGGCAGGGAATCGGTGCCTACACTCTGACCAGTCAAGAACTCTTTTATCTGCTAAATTTGGCCATTAAGTACCATTGCACCATTCCTCTGGCTATTATCTTTTTGATGACAACCCACCCTAGTCAGTTTGCTTCCAGTTTAAATCAAATTGGTGTGCCTTACAAGATTGCCTATTCAGTCAGCCTGACTTTGCGCTATATTCCAGATTTGCAGGAAGAATTCTTTACTATCAAGATGTCTCAGGAGGCGCGTGGGATGGAATTATCCAAGAAAGCTTCTCTTATGCAACGAATCAAAGGCAATCTGCGCATTGTTACTCCCTTGATTTTTAGCTCGCTAGAACGCATTGATACCATCGCGACCGCCATGGAGCTTCGACGCTTTGGGAAAGAGAAAAAACGCACTTGGTACAGTTATAAGGCCTTGAAAAAAGGAGATTATATTACCTTGCTTTTGGCAGCTGTGTTTTTAGTAGCTAGTTTATTACTTATCTTGCAGAATCAGGGACGATTTTACAACCCTTGGAAATAGCTTGAAAAAATTGAAAAAATCAAGTCGTTTCTATTGACAATGATTCTGAAAGTGTTATACTAAGAAAGTAGTTTCGCTGATTTACTTCAAACCTGTTGTGAGGTAAGTTAACGATGCCTTAACCACGCTGTTTGCTGAGCTTGACTCCGGGCAGTGTGGCTATTTTTTTGCAATGGTGAAAGGAAGCAAGTCATGACAAATCACATTGTATTATTTGAACCACAAATTCCACAAAATACAGGCAATATCGCGCGTACTTGCGCTGCGACCAATTCTCCCCTCCACATCATCAAGCCAATGGGCTTTCCTATCGATGACCGCAAGATGAAGAGAGCTGGATTGGATTATTGGGATAAGCTAGAGATTTATTTTTACGAGAGTTTGGAGGATTTCATGTCTCAGATGAAGGGCAAACTCTATCTGATCTCGAAATTCGCTGAGAAAGTGTATTCTGAGGTGGATTTATCGACTGACGAAGACCATTATTTTCTATTTGGACGTGAAGACAAGGGCTTGCCTGAGGACTTTATGCGAGAACATCCTGAGAAAGCTCTCCGTATTCCTATGAATGATGAACATGTCCGCAGTCTCAATGTGTCTAATACCGTCTGCATGATTGTCTATGAGGCTCTCCGCCAGCAGAACTTTGCAGGTCTTGAGCTTGTTCACACCTATGAAGTGGATAAATTGAAATAAAAAATGAAAATGAAAATGAACAAAATGCTTGCGCTTGCAAGCGTTTTTTGTTATGATAAAAGAGTCTTCAGGGCAGGGTGTGATTCCCGACCGGCGGTGACTTTAACTAGGAAATGATCTTTTCCTTTTATACTTTGTTGACAAGCTTTGCCTAACCAGAAGTTATGCCTACAGCTTGTCGCCTAGTCTAAAAGAAAAATCTCTATTTCCTTCTCTTTAAAGAAGTCCGCGAGCGCAAGCTGATGTGGTGAGATTCCACAACCGACAGTATAGTCTGGATGGGAGAAGACGAAAGAATAGTTTTGTCTGTTCTGATAGATTTATAGCTAGACTGTAACCGCTTGCTTTGGTTTGCTTTGATAGAGTGAGAGGGAACTTTTGGGATATAAAAAGTGAGAATAGATAGAGGAATCCTTTCTAACTTCTTCTGATTTTATAGAAAATTGGAGGAACCTGTTATGACAAACACACGTCGACTTTCGACCATTGCGATTCTATCAGCCATCTCATTTGTGCTGATGTACTTTGACTTTCCGCTTTTGCCAGCGGCGTCCTTCCTAAAGATCGAATTTAGTATCTTGCCAGTCCTTGTGGGCTTGGTGGTCATGGATTTGCCTGCTGCTCTAGGAGTTCTCTTGCTTCGCTCACTCTTGAAGTTGCTTCTTAACAGCCAGGGAGTGAATACTTACATTGGTTTGCCAATGAATATCGTAGCTTTGGGAGTTTTTGTCATCGTATTTGCTTTGATTTGGAAAAAGGAACGGACAACCCTTCGTTTCCTACTAGGCTCTCTAGTTGGAACTATTGGCTTGACCGTGGCTATGTTGGTTCTCAACTATGTTTACGCTGTTCCTTTGTACGCTAAGTTTGCTAACTTTGATATTGGAAAAATTTTGGGACTTTCCAACTACCTAATGACCATGGTATTACCTTTTAATTTGATTGAGGGTGTTATCTTTGCCGTTTCATTCTGGTTGTTGTATGTTCTCTTGAAACCAACCTTAAAACATTATGAAAGATAAACAAACATTTTTGATGAAGGGCAGTTTTGCCCTTTTACTTTTCGTTATTCTTGGCTATATGGTCAAATTTTATCCTGAAATGTTAGTTGATTTTGACCAATCGATTCAGACTACCGTTCGAGGAGACTTGCCAGATTACTTGACGATTCTTTTCAGAGGTATCACACGCCTGATTGATATTCCAGTGATTATCACTTGGGTTGTCATTACATCCTTTGTCTTTTATCGTAAGCGGTGGAAGATTGAAAGCCTACTTATGCTGGGGAATTTGGCTTTGGCTGGTCTTTTAATCGTGACCTTTAAAAATATCTACCAGCGCCCACGACCAGCTATTTTACACTTGGTTGAGGAGAAGGGATTTTCCTTCCCAAGCGGCCATTCTCTGGCTGTAACCTTGCTGGTCGGTTCTCTGATTGTCATTCTCAGTCAACGGATTAAAAATCCAGTCTGGAGAAAAATCGTGCAAATCGTCCTTGCTCTCTATCTAGTCAGTGTGTTGGTATCAAGGGTCTATCTGGGAGTTCATTACCCATCAGATGTCCTTGCCAGTCTCTGTGTGGGCTTGGGAGTCCTGTTTATCGAATTTCCCTTCTATGACAAGCTCCGCTTCCAATGGAGATTTAAAGGCAAGCAGAAGTGATGGAAAAGATAAAAAATTGTACAAATACAAATAGAACCATATGAAATATATACTTGAAACATGTTTTTGAGTTTGATATATTTTAATAAATAAAGCAAGGAGGAAGAAAGTGTGGGTATGTTATTAGCGACACGCTTAAAAAATAAAAGAAAGGAATTAAAATTATCTCAAAAAGAATTAGCTGAGGGGATTTGTGAGCAAGGGCAGATTAGCCGTATGGAGCAAGGTAAATACTCACCTGGGTCAGAATTACTCTTTCAACTATCTAAGCGATTGAAGGTGAGCATGGATTATTTCTTTGAAGATACTGAGGTTTCTAGTTTAGAAAATATTGATAAGTTTAAAGAACTATCTAAGAAATTTTTGGATGAGAGGGAATATGAATCTCTCCATTATATCTATGAACTGGAAAAATCTAAACGTGCTCGTCTATCTGCTAAAGACCAGATTTATTTGGACTGGATTGATACATTAGTTCAATTCCGTTATCTAAATCATCAAACAGAGGCAGTTGCGAAACTGGAAAAAATATTGTTATCTCTGAAAAAATCTGATTTTTACTATCTACAACTGGGAAATACCTTGGCTAATTTTTATTTTGATATGGGGCAGGAAGACACATATCAGGAACTCTATCAACTTTTAAAAGAGAACCTCCAGTCACTATCTGTTCATCATTTGGAACAGTTAGAATTGATGATTAAATTCCGATATAACTATTGTAGATATTTGTGGTTGAATGAACGAACATCTGAAGCTATAGAAGAAATTACAGAAACAATAGCTATTTGTAAAAGGTATAATAGTAGTTATCGATTAGCAGATTTGTATTGTTTATTGGGAAATATAAGCGTTGGATTTGCTGAAAGGGATAGGATACTAGGTTTTTATCAAGTATCTTATCAGCTTTACAAGCACGAAGAGAAGCAGAGAATGATGCTAGAAATTGAGAAGGAAATGAAATTATTGGAAAGTGAAGATTAAGAAAAAGATTTGTATTTTTAGATAACTTAAATTCATATTTCAAAAAAAATAAGAAAACACCATAAAAATTATTGACAAAGTAAAATTGATATGTTAGAATATCATCATTAGTTTTTGATTTTGGTATTGGAACTTTGGGGATATATTGGGCGTTGTTAGGATTTCAATTTCCTTTTGAGCTGAAGAAGGAGGCAATCCAATGAATACTTTTCTGACCAATAAAAATTATCGAATGTTGCTGATTAATCAATGGGTTTCGTCATTTGGTGATACGCTGTTTTATATTTCCTTTATTTCTTATGTATCTGGCTATCAATTTGCTTCATTAGCTGTTCTTTGTATAACAGTTTCGGAGACTTTGCCGCAGATTTCTCAGTTGTTCACAGGCGTTATTGCCGATTTTCAAAAAAATCGTGTTGCAAAATATATTGCTATATTGGCAAGTAAGTTTCTGCTTTATACTCTATTGACACTGTTTGTAACGGATAAGAACTTTTCTATGGGGATGGTTTTTCTTATTTGTGGCATCAATCTTTTATCAGATACCATGAGTTATTTTGCAGGTGCTATGATTTCTCCTTTGTATGTGAGGATTATAGGAGATGATATGACAGATGCTATGGGGTTTAGACAGGCAACTGCTGGTGTAGTTAATATTCTTAGCAACCTTATAGGGGGAGTTTTGATTGGGGTCATCAGTCTTCAGATGTTTGTGGGTTTGAATGCTTTGACCTTTCTTTTTGCACTGTTGGGTGTGGTGTTTATTCGTACTTCTTTGAGAGATATTGAGGGACAGATGGAGGTTAGTAAAAGATTAACCGCAAAATCTTTTGGAGAGCATTTCCTCTATTCTATGAAGATATTGGCAAGTTTTCCAGCCATCATCAAATTAATATTCATTGCAGCTATGAACCAAGTGATTTTAAGCATTATTACCCCTTTAACGACTTTGATGTTAATCCATCATCCATTTATCTTCTTTGATACTGGGAAATCCATTGCAGCATTGTCAGTGGTTATTTTTTCAGGAACGATTGTGGGAAGTTTTTTGAGTGGAGGTATCTTAAAAAATATTCCCATAAAAATGATTGTCTACTTTGAAGAAATTATGCATCTCTGTATTCTCTTTTCTTGGTTGACCAATCATTTCCTTCTTTTATTGGTGGTTGTCTTCTTATGCGCAGTTGCAGTAGGAATGATGGGACCTCGGATTTTCAACCTTGTATTCTCGATGGTTCCAGAAGAAGTCATGGGAACCATCCAGTCAGTGCTTGGAGTATTCAATGTTGTTGTACCAGGAATTCTTAGCATGCTCATCGTTGCCTTAGCGAGTGCTACAAACCTAAAAATCACAGTGCTTCCACTTTTTATTTTTGTATTGACTGCCTTAGCAATTGTGAAAGCAATGAAAATAGAGTAATAGTAGTATGAACTACTGTCTCTTTTTGGGTGGGAGTTCACTATCCATCAGATGTTCTTGCCAGTCTCTGTGTGGGCTTGGGAGTCCTGTTTATCGAATTTCCCTTCTATGACAAGCTCCGCTTCCAATGGCGATTTAAAGGCAAGCAGAAATGAGTATCAAAATCTCTTGAGGAGAAAGAAATGAAAGTCAATATAAAAGATCTTCATCCAACTCAACTATACTTATCAGAAAAGAAACTAGAAGGTATTCAGAGGCTTTACCAGTCGGCAGAAACAATCCAAGTCGATCCAATCAGTATTCTTGCGTTCGGAGATTGCTTGTTGATTACAGATGGGCATCACAGGGCTTATCAGGCTTTATTGGCAGGTCGGGATACGATTTCTGCTGAGTTTGATAGAGACGGCGGTGATGAACTATATCATCTCTATGCGCAAGCTTGTGAGGAAAGAAAGATTTACTCTGTTCTGGATTTAAAAAATCATATCTTACCTCAAGATGAGTATGAAGCAAAATGGTATAACTGGTGTGAGGGTTTTAATCAAGCAGCAACTCTCTTATTGAAAGGGAAAGTAGATGAAAGAGATCTTACAAATAGATGATGCACTGCGTCTTGTTCCTTATTATCAGGTCAATCATTGTGAGGAAGCTTTGGCTTGGTATCAGGATGTGAACTTGGTTTACCTCGTAGATGGTGTGAAGAGACCTTACAGTCCAGCGACCTTGGAAGCTATGTATTCCTATTTGGATAAGCATGGAGAGCTTTTTTGGATTGAAGTCAAGGAGAAGGGAGAATGGTTTCCAATTGGGGATGTTACACTATCTCAGGATAATCTTCCCATTGTGATTGGGAATCCCGCTTATCAACATCTAGGGCTTGGGAAAAAGATTCTAAGTACTTTGATTGAATTGGCTCGAGTAAAAGGATGGAAAGAATTGAAAGTCAAGGAAATCTATACCTACAATCATGCTTCTAGGAGGTGTTTCAAGTCGCTTGGATTTGTGGAAGATGGAGCAACAGAAAAAGGAACGAGTTTTATATTGAAATTAGTCTAATCTAACTTGTTTTTTAACTAAAAATCTGATAAACTATGTAGTAATTGAATAGAAATCCGCAAGACTAGTAACTCAAGGGAAGTATATCAGGGAGGAGAGCCGTGACTGCAAGCTCTCTATATGAAAGCTGGGTGAATTCACTTGCTCATGGATTTAGAAATGAAGGTCTGACTTGTCAGATAAAAACGGATGGTACCGCGTGTCAACGCTCCGAGTGGAGTTTTTGGCATGTGGTTTTCTTTTTATCTACGAGAGACTGATGGAGGAATTATGTCAACTATTGAAGAACAATTAAAAGTGCTTCGCGAAGAAACGCTGGCTAGCTTAAAGCAGATTACTGCTGAAAATGAAAAAGAGATGCAAGATTTGCGTGTCTCAGTCCTTGGGAAAAAGGGTTCACTTACTGAAATCCTCAAAGGGATGAAAGATGTTTCTGCTGAGATGCGTCCAATCATTGGGAAACACGTCAATGAAGCTCGTGATGTCTTGACAGCTGCTTTTGAAGAAACAGCTAAGCTCTTGGAAGAAAAGAAAGTCGCGGCTCAACTGGCTAGCGAGAGCATTGATGTGACACTTCCAGGTCGTCCAGTTGCGACTGGTCACCGTCACGTTTTGACACAAACCAGTGAGGAAATCGAAGATATCTTCATCGGTATGGGTTACCAAGTCGTGGATGGTTTTGAAGTGGAGCAAGACTACTATAACTTTGAACGTATGAACCTTCCAAAAGACCACCCAGCTCGTGATATGCAGGACACATTCTATATCACAGAAGAGATCTTGCTCCGTACTCATACATCTCCTGTACAGGCGCGTGCTATGGATGCCCATGATTTTTCAAAAGGTCCTTTGAAGATGATTTCGCCAGGGCGTGTCTTCCGTCGTGACACAGACGATGCGACCCACAGTCACCAGTTCCACCAAATTGAAGGCTTGGTTGTTGGGAAGAACATTTCTATGGCAGATCTTCAAGGAACCCTTCAGTTGATTGTGCAAAAAATGTTCGGTGAAGAGCGTCAGATTCGTCTGCGTCCATCTTACTTCCCATTCACAGAGCCATCTGTTGAGGTGGATGTTTCTTGCTTCAAGTGTGGTGGAGAAGGCTGTAACGTATGTAAGAAAACAGGTTGGATTGAAATTATGGGGGCCGGTATGGTTCACCCACGTGTCCTTGAAATGAGTGGTATCGATGCGACTGTTTACTCTGGCTTTGCCTTTGGTCTTGGTCAAGAGCGTGTAGCTATGCTCCGTTACGGAATCAATGATATCCGTGGCTTCTACCAAGGAGATGTCCGCTTCTCAGAACAGTTTAAATAAGGTTGAAACCTGAAATACAGTCCTAGTCATTTTTTCTCTATAGAGAATGGTAAGGACTGACTCGAAGAAAAAGAAAGGAATTGAAAAGGTCACACTTGGTGGAACCTTACAATCAGAATTATGCTTGTATCTTATAAATGGTTAAAAGAATTGGTGGACATTGATGTGCCATCACAAGAGTTGGCTGAAAAAATGTCAACTACAGGGATCGAGGTAGAAGGTGTCGAATCACCTGCTGCTGGTCTCTCAAAAATTGTCGTCGGTGAGGTCTTGTCTTGCGAAGATGTGCCAGAAACTCACCTCCATGTTTGTCAGGTTAACGTTGGCGAAGAAGAAGCTCGTCAAATCGTTTGTGGTGCACCGAATGTGCGTGCTGGGATCAAGGTCATGGTGGCACTTCCAGGAGCTCGCATCGCTGACAACTACAAAATCAAAAAAGGGAAAATCCGTGGTTTAGAGTCACTTGGAATGATCTGTTCACTTGGTGAATTGGGTATTTCTGACTCAGTTGTGCCTAAGGAATTCTCAGATGGTATCCAAATCTTGCCAGAAAATGCCCTTCCTGGGGATGAAGTCTTCTCATATCTAGACTTGGATGATGAAATTATCGAACTTTCCATCACCCCTAACCGTGCGGACGCTCTTTCTATGCGTGGAGTGGCTCATGAAGTGGCAGCCATCTATGACAAGGCAGTCAACTTTAAAGAATTTACTCTAACAGAAACAAATGAAAGTGCAGCAGATGCCCTTTCTGTAGGTATTGAAACAGACAAGGCACCTTACTATGCGGCTCGTATCTTGGACAATGTGACTATCGCACCAAGTCCACAATGGTTGCAAAATCTCCTCATGAACGAAGGTATCCGTCCAATCAATAACGTGGTGGACGTGACCAACTACATCCTGCTCTACTTTGGTCAACCAATGCACGCCTTTGACTTGGATACCTTTGAAGGGACTGACATCCGTGTGCGTGAAGCGCGTGCTGGTGAAAAATTGGTGACTTTAGATGGTGAAGAACGTGACTTGGACGTGAATGACTTAGTTATCACTGTCGCAGACAAGCCAGTAGCTCTTGCAGGTGTTATGGGTGGTCAAGCAACAGAAATCTCTGAAAAATCTAGTCGTGTTGTCCTTGAAGCTGCTGTTTTCAATGGCAAATCTATCCGTAAGACAAGTGGTCGCCTCAACCTTCGTTCAGAATCGTCTTCTCGCTTTGAAAAAGGCATCAATGTGGCAACTGTTAACGAAGCCCTTGATGCTGCGGCTAGCATGATTGCAGAACTTGCAGGTGCGACGGTGCGTAAAGGTATCGTTTCAGCGGGTGAGCTTGATACCTCTGATGTGGAAGTTTCTTCAACTCTTGCTGATGTTAACCGTGTCCTCGGAACTGATCTTTCTTATGCTGATGTCGAAGATGTCTTCCGTCGTCTTGGCTTTGGCCTTTCTGGAAATGCAGATAGCTTTACAGTCAGCGTCCCACGTCGCC
Organism: Streptococcus mitis; assembly: GCF_003944325.1. GTDB lineage: Bacteria > Bacillota > Bacilli > Lactobacillales > Streptococcaceae > Streptococcus > Streptococcus mitis_CW. The sequence continues at coordinate 33,553 of NZ_RJPX01000023.1, forward strand.
GTTGGGATATCACAATCGAGGCAGACCTCTTTGAAGAAATCGCTCGTATCTATGGTTATGACCGCTTGCCAACCAGCCTTCCAAAAGATGATGGGACAGCTGGTGAATTGACAGCCACACAAAAACTCCGTCGTCAAGTTCGTACGATTGCTGAAGGGGCAGGTTTGACAGAAATCATTACCTACGCTCTGACAACGCCTGAAAAAGCAGTTGAGTTTACGACTCAACCAAGTAACCTTACTGAACTTATGTGGCCAATGACTGTGGATCGTTCTGTCCTCCGTCAAAATATGATCTCAGGTATCCTAGATACAGTTGCTTACAATGTGGCTCGTAAGAACAAAAACTTGGCCCTTTACGAGATTGGAAAAGTCTTTGAACAAACTGGTAATCCAAAAGAAGAACTTCCAAATGAGATTAATAGCTTTGCCTTTGCCTTGACAGGCTTGGTTGCTGAAAAAGATTTCCAAACAGTAGCAGTTCCAGTTGATTTCTTCTATGCTAAGGGAATACTTGAAGCCCTATTTACTCGCTTGGGACTAGAAGTGACCTATACAGCTACAGCTGAAATTGCAAGCCTCCACCCAGGACGTACAGCTATGATTTCACTTGGTGACCAAGTTCTTGGTTTCCTTGGTCAAGTACACCCAGTCACTGCTAAGGCCTACGATATTCCAGAAACGTATGTGGCTGAGTTCAACCTTTCAGCCATCGAAGCTGCCCTTCAACCAGCTGCTCCATTTGTGGAAATCACGAAATTCCCAGCAGTCAGCCGTGACGTGGCTCTACTCCTCAAGGCAGAAGTGACTCACCAAGAAGTTATGGACGCTATCCAAGCTGCAGGCGTGAAACGTTTGACAGATATCAAACTCTTTGACGTCTTCTCAGGCGAAAAATTGGGACTTGGTATGAAGTCAATGGCTTATAGCTTGACTTTCCAAAATCCAGAAGATAGCTTAACGGACGAAGAAGTCACACGCTACATGGAAAAAATCCAAGCGTCTCTTGAAGAAAAAGTCAATGCAGAAGTGCGTTAAAATATCAATCCATCCTCCGGGGTGGATTTTTTCTTTTCACATAACAATTCAGGATCAAAAATAGACAGTTGAGGAACAGAGAAGATAAATTGGAGTTTACCAGTGTATAATGGATTTATCACTAAAAACGCTCCAGGTCATATTTTACATAGCATTAGTCTTATAAAAATGGACGGAAAGTATTGTAAAGGCTATCAAAAAGGAGTATAATGAGTGCAAGACATTTCGGAGGTGAAAGATGCTAGAAGTAAGAAGTCTAGAGAAAAGTTTTGGATCCAAGCAAGTTTTGTTTGGTATTAACTTTCAAGCGCGACCAGGTCGTATTTTAGGACTAGTCGGGAAAAATGGTGCTGGGAAAACAACGATTTTCCACAGTATTTTGAAGTTTTTAGAATATCAAGGAGAAATCAGTCTAGATGGTCAGAATATTCGTCAAGAGACCTACGCTCGGATTGGCTATCTGCCTGAAGAACGCAGTCTCATGCCCAAATTGACAGTCCTTGAACAAGTTCGCTATTTGGCGACTCTAAAAGGCATGGATGCCAAGGAGGTCAAGGAAAAACTCCCTCAATGGATGAAGAGGTTGGAAGTGAAAGGGAAGCTGACAGATAAAATCAAGAGTCTGTCAAAAGGAAATCAGCAGAAGATTCAGCTCATTATTACTCTGATTCATGAGCCAGACTTGATTATCTTGGATGAGCCTTTCAGTGGATTGGACCCAGTCAATACAGAATTGCTCAAGCAAGTTATTTTTCAAGAAAAAGAACGTGGGGCAAGCATTATCTTTTCTGACCATGTCATGACCAACGTCGAGGAGCTTTGTGACGATATTCTCATGATTCGAGATGGCCGTGTGGTCTTGCATGGACCAGTTCAGGATGTTCGCAATCAATACGGGAAAACGCGTCTCTTTGTTTCAAGTGAACGAAGCAAGGAAGAATTGGAGAATCTTCCTCATGTTAAACAGGTGAGTTTGACCAAACAAGGTAGTTGGAAATTAATCTTGGAGGATGAGAGCGCTGGAAGAGAACTCTTCCCAATCTTGACTCAGGGGCAATATATCGCAACCTTTGATCAACAAGCGCCAACAATTGATGAAATCTTTAAACTAGAATCAGGGGTGGAAGTATGAGAAATATGTGGGTTGTAATGAAGGAAACCTATCTTCGACATGTCAAATCGTGGAGTTTCTTCTTTATGGTGATTTCACCATTCCTCTTTTTAGGAATGTCTGTAGGAATTGCTTATCTCCAAGGCTCTTCAATGGCTAAAAATGATAAAGTGGCAGTAGTGACAACAGTGCCATCTGTGGAAGATGGGCTTAAGGATACCAACGGTATCAACTTTGATTATCAGGATGAAGCCAGTGCCCAAGCTGCTATCAAAGATGAGAAAATCAAGGGTTACCTAACCATTGACCAAGAGGACAGCGTCCTCAAGGCCGTCTATCATGGTGAAACTTCCCTTGAGATTGCTATTAAGCTAGGAGTAACGAGTAAGTTAAATGATCTTCAAGGTCAACTCAATCGTTCGGCAGCTAATTTGTCACAAGAGCAGGAAAAACGCTTGGAGCAAACAGTTAACTTTACGGAGAAAATTGATGAATCCAAGGAAAATAAAAAAATGATTCAAACCTTTGCGGCCGCAGGGCTTGGTTTCTTCCTTTATATGATTTTGATTACCTATGCTAGTGTCACTGCTCAGGAAGTGGCTAGCGAGAAAGGAACCAAAATTATGGAGGTTGTCTTCTCTAGTATCCGAGCTAGTCATTATTTCTACGCTCGCATGCTGGCTCTGCTTCTTGTGATTTTGACCCATATTGGCATTTACGTCGTGGGTGGACTTGCTGCCATTCTTCTCTTTAAAGACCTACCAATCTTGGCACAATCTGGTATTTTAAACCATATAGGAGAGGCTTTCTCGCTCAACACCTTATTGTTTGTCTTGGTTAGCCTCTTTATGTACGTTGTTTTAGCAGCCTTCCTAGGTTCTATGGTTTCTCGTCCTGAGGATGCAGGAAAAGCCTTGTCGCCTTTGATGATTTTGATTATAGGTGGTTTTTTTGGAGTGACAGCTCTAGGTGCAGCTGGTGACAATCTCATCTTGAAGATTGGTTCATATATTCCCTTTATTTCGACCTTCTTCATGCCATTTAGAGCTATTAATGGCTATGCAGGGGGAGTAGAAGCATGGATTTCGCTTGCTATTACAGTGATTTTTGCAGTGGTAGCAACAGGATTTATCGGACGTATGTATGCTAGCCTCGTTCTGCAAACGGATGATTTAGGGATTTGGAAAACCTTTAGACGTGCCTTATCTTATAAATAGAAGAACCTCGCGAAAGCGAGGTTTTTTAGGTACGACGGGCATGTCGTACATCTGAGGTGTAAGTCCTCCGTGGGCACCCGCTACCGGTGAACCCAATAGCGATTCCCAAGCCTGACTATCGTGAGGTAGCGGGGAGAGGAAGGGATAGCGAAATCGTGGCTCTACGAACAGGAACGTGATAGTAAGGCGTATATAGCGGATAAGGGGGCCTAAAACTCTAAAGTCCAAAAAGGTAGTCGTAACCTATATGC
>NZ_RJPX01000024.1:0-35820 GCF_003944325.1 Streptococcus mitis
CCTTCCTTTAACCGCATTCAAACGTCTCACACTAACTTCCACCATAGCGGAACTTAATCTGAAACGCTTTCAGATGAGAGGATTTTGTGCGCTCTTTTTTTCGATTCAGTTTGGTTAAAAAAGCAATAAAATCAAGCATTAGTAAAACCAGTGGAACTTACCCTGACACGGATTTCCACTGGTTTTTACAATTTTTATCAGACTAACTTCCACTTGGATTAGCGGTGGAACTTAGTTTGGGAATTTACCATTTTATTGAAAGTTTACCTTTTATGGTATAATAGATAGAGTGAGGAAATCCATGCAAAATCAATTAAATGAATTAAAACGAAAAATGCTGGAATTTTTCCAGCAAGTAAAATCAAACATAAATCATAAAAAATCAGGGAAAGTCTTAGAAGCGAAGAAGTCGGATGGGACAGGTGGGAAAATTCTGCCTATCCTAGGTAGCATTTTAGTCGCTATCAAGGGAGTTTTGAATACTCTCTTTATTCTAGGCTTTATCGGTGGGCTTTTTGGTGCTGGTGTAGCTCTTGGTTATGGAGTTGCCTTGTTTGATAAGGCTAAGGTTCCGCCAGCGGAGGACTTGGTCAAGCAGGTTAAGAATGTTTCTTCCATCTCAGAAATTGTTTATGCAGATGGGAGTGTCATTGCTTCTATCGAGAGTGACTTATTGAGAACTTCTGTCTCATCTGAGGAAATATCGGACAATCTCAAAAAGGCTATCGTTGCAACTGAGGACGAACATTTTCTTGAACATAAAGGGGTTGTGCCAAAAGCTGTGATTCGGGCGACCTTGGGAACCTTTGCAGGTTTGGGCTCATCTAGTGGGGGCTCGACCTTGACTCAACAGCTAATTAAGCAACAAGTGGTCGGAGATGCTCCGACCTTGGCTCGTAAGGCTACAGAAATTGTCGATGCCCTTGCCTTAGAAAGAGTGATGGGAAAAGATGAGATCCTAACAGCCTATCTCAATATCGCTCCTTTTGGTAGAAATCATAAAGGGCAAAACATTGCAGGTGCCCAGCAAGCTGCTGAAGGGATTTTCGGTATTGATGCCAACAAGTTGAGTATTCCTCAAGCTGCTTTCCTAGCAGGTTTGCCCCAGAGTCCGATTACTTATTCTCCTTATGAAAACACTGGAGAGTTAAAGAGTGATGAAGACTTAGAACTTGGTTTGAAGCGAGCCAAGGGAGTTCTCTATAACATGTACCGTACGGGTGCTTTAACTAAGGAAGAATACGACCAGTACAAGGATTATAATCTCAAACAAGACTTCTTGCCATCGGGAACTGTTAATGCTGTTTCGAGAGATTACCTTTACTTTACGGCTATGTCTGAAGCGACAGATCGGATGTATGATTATTTAGTTCAACAGGACAATGTCTCTAGTCAGGAGTTGAAAAAGGAAGCGGTTCAAAAGGCTTATCATGAGCGAGCGGAGCAGGAACTAAGTAAAGGTGGTTACAAAATCACTACAACGATCAATAAAAAAATTCATAACGCCATGCAAAATGCAGTTGCTAACTACGGTCGTTTGGTAGATGATTCGACTGGGCAGCCTGAAGTAGGGAATGTTTTGATGGACAATAAAACGGGGGCTGTTTTAGGTTTCGTTGGTGGTCGTAATTACCAGATAAACCAAAACAATCACGCCTTTGACACTAAGCGTTCTCCTGCCTCTACAACCAAACCTTTGCTGGCCTACGGTATTGCCATTGACCAAGGCTTGATGGGTAGCGCTAGTATCTTGTCTAATTATCCGACAAAATTCTCTAATGGAAATCCTATCATGTATGTAAACAGTCCGGGTACAGGCATGATGACTTTGGGAGAAGCCTTGAACTATTCGTGGAATATCCCAGCCTATTGGACCTATCGTATGCTTCGCGAGAAGGGTGTTGATGTCAAGGGCTATATGGAGAAAATGGGTTATGATATTCCAGAGTATGGTATCGAAAGTTTGCCTATGGGCGGTGGTATTGAAGTCACAGTCGCCCAGCATACCAATGGTTATCAAACAATTGCTAATAACGGTGTCTATCATCAGAAACATGTGATTTCTAAGATTGAATCATCTGATGGTAGAGTAATCTATGAATTCCAAGACAAACCAGTTCAAGTGTACTCGAAGGCAACAGCAACGATTATGCAGAGCTTGCTTCGTGAAGTGATTTCATCTCGAATCACTTCAAGTTTCCAAACGGACTTGGCTGCTATTAATTCAAACTTAGCTCGTGCAGACTGGATTGGTAAGACTGGTACAACTAATGAAGATGAAAATATGTGGCTCATGCTTTCGACACCAAGATTGACTCTAGGTGGTTGGCTAGGGCATGATGACAACCGCCCAATGGCTAAAGGGGCTGGGCATTATCGAAATGCCAAATATATGGCTTACTTGGTCAATGCTATCCAACAGGCTGAGCCTGGCGTTTGGGGCAATGAACGCTTTAATCTTGATTCTAGTGTGACGCAATCTCAGGTCCTCAGATCTACAGGGCAGAAGCCGGGTAAAGTAACTGTTAATGGAAAAACGGTGGATCTTTCAGGTTCTACTGTAACGAGCTATTGGGCCAACAAGGCAGGGGCTCCTACGACAAGCTATCACTTTGCTATTGGAGGAAGTGAATCAGATTATCAAAATGCTTGGTCAAGTATTATTGGTAGTTTCTCAGCTACACCAAGTTCAAGTAGTAGTTCTAGCAGTACCTCAAGTTCATCATCTACCCAACCAAATAGTAGAAGATAGGAAGGTGGCATTGATTGCCACTTTTTTCTTTTGTCCTTTCGTGTTACAATAAAGGTATGAATCAGTATCAGAAAAAGATTGTTAAAGGAACCATTTATTCGCTTCTATCTGGCTTAATCTGGGGAATCTGTGGGATTCTAGGAGAGTATTTCTTTACCCATTATCAGGTGTCCTCTGGCTGGATTACCTCTATGCGTTTGACACTGGCAGGGAGTCTTGTGCTCATTTGGTCTGCAGTGCAATTAAAATCGCAAGTGCTAGATATTTGGCGAGATAAGAAAAATTACCTGCCTTTTTTAGCCTACGCTATTTTGGGAATTTTCTCAGTCCAGTATTTTTTCTATCTCTGCGTAGAATACTCAAATGCTGCGACAGCAACTATTTTACAGTTTATCAGCCCTGTCTTTATTCTTTTTTACAATCTTTTGGTTTATCAAAAACGAGCGTCAAAAAGTGCTATTTTTTATGTTTTGATTGCCATGTTGGGTGTTTGTCTGATGGCGACAAAGGGAGATCTCTCTCAGTTATCTATGACACCACTAGCCCTTATAACAGGTTTGCTGAGTGCCATGGGTGTTATGTTTAATGTCATCTTGCCCCAACCTTTTGCGAAGCGCTATGGTTTTGTTCCGACGGTTGGGTGGGGGATGATTTTGGCAGGTTTATTTAGCAATGTCCTCTCGCCAGTTTATCATCTTTCCTTTACTCTTGATATTTGGAGTATCTTGATTTGCCTTATTATTGCTTTCTTCGGGACAGCTTTTGCTTTTTTTATTTCCATGAAGGCTGTGTCCTTGGTTTCTCCTTTGGTGGTTTCTGTTATCAGTGCCAGTGAACCTCTCTCTTCTGCTCTCTTGAGTGTTTTGTTTTTAGGATTGGTAGTGGATTGGTCTCTCCTTCTAGCTATGGCCTTGATTATTTTACCCATGATTTTCCTATCGATAGAAGAAGCGAAAGAAAGTAAATAAAAAGTCTTTTCTTAATTCTAAAAGTGTGCTATACTAGAATAGTCAATAAAACACGGGGAGATAGTTGTGAAGAGTGTTTTTAGGTTGTATCGGTAGGGGCTTGCTTTTACCGACAGCACGTTTTATCTCACATCCCTAAAAATCATACCTAAAAACAAACAAAAAGGCTTCAAATTTGAGGCCTTTTTTGGTAGAATAGGTATCATTAAAATGAACTAGGAGGCGCTTATGACTGCTACAAAAATGAACGCACAAGAAATTATTCAATTTATCGCCAATGCTGAAAAGAAAACCAGTGTTAAAGTAACTTTTGAGGGAGAACTTGCAACTGCTGTACCAAGCTCTGTTGTCAAATTAGGGAATGTCCTATTTGGAGACTGGAAAGATGTTGCTCCTCTTCTTGATGGCTTGGTAGAAAATCAAGACTATGTTGTTGAGCAAGATGCTCGCAATTCTGCAGTTCCTTTGCTAGATAAACGTGCTATCAACGCTCGTATCGAGCCAGGTGCAATTATCCGTGATCAGGTTGAAATTGGTGACAATGCTGTTATCATGATGGGAGCCGTTATCAATATCGGTGCTGAAATCGGTGCAGGAACCATGATTGACATGGGGGCTATCCTTGGTGGTCGCGCTATCGTTGGGAAAAACAGCCATATTGGTGCAGGTGCTGTTCTTGCAGGTGTAATTGAGCCAGCTAGCGCTGAACCAGTCCGTGTCGGAGACAATGTTCTTATTGGTGCCAATGCAGTGGTTATCGAAGGGGTCCAAATCGGCAGTGGTTCAGTTGTCGCAGCAGGAGCTATTGTTACCCAAGATGTCCCAGAAAACGTGGTGGTAGCAGGTGTTCCAGCTCGCATTATCAAAGAGATTGATGCCCAAACCCAACAAAAAACAGCGCTAGAAGATGCGCTTCGCACCTTGTAATTGCAAAAGACAAATAGAGGCGGAACTCTTTTCCAGCCTCTTTCTGCTATATAGGAGGATAGATAAATGTTAGATTTGATTCAGACTAGACGAGATTTGCACCAGATTCCAGAGATTGGCTTGGAGGAGTTCAAGACTCATGCTTATTTGCTGGATGTGATTGAGAAATTGACTGCGGGCAAGGATTTTGTCCAAGTTCGTACTTGGCGGACAGGTATTTTGGTCTATTTGCAGGGAAGTCAGCCAGAGCGGACCATTGGTTGGAGAACAGATATTGACGGTCTGCCTATCGTTGAACAAACAGGCCTTCCTTTTGTTTCTCAGCACCAAGGTCGCATGCACGCCTGTGGACATGATTTCCACATGACCATTGCCTTGGGCTGTTTGGAGCGCGCCCTTGAGGAGCAACCCAAGAACAATCTGCTCTTTCTTTTTCAGCCTGCAGAAGAAAATGAAGCTGGTGGCATGCTCATGTATGAGGATGGTGCTTTTGGAGATTGGTTGCCAGATCAATTTTATGGCCTCCATGTTCGACCAGATTTGAAAGTCGGCCAGATTGCGACCAATACACACACTCTCTTTGCAGGAACTTGTGAGGTGAAGATTCGTTTCAAAGGCAAAGGAGGACACGCAGCCTTTCCGCATGAAGCCAATGATGCCTTGGTAGCGGCTAGTTACTTTGTGACCCAAGTGCAGTCAGTTGTCAGCCGCAATGTTAACCCAATCGAGGGAGCAGTGGTGACCTTTGGCCTTTTCCAAGCTGGAACCACTAACAATGTCATCACAGATACAGCCTTTTTGCATGGAACCATTCGGGCCTTGACACAGGACATGAGTCTCTTGGTGCAAAAGAGGGTCAAAACAGTTGCAGAAGGAGTTGCAGCTGCCTTTGGTATGGAAGTCGAAGTGGAACTCAAACAAGGTGGTTACCTGCCTGTTGAGAACAATCCAGTTTTGGCGCGTGAACTGATGGACTTTTTTGAAGAAAAAGACGGAATTGAGTTGATTGATATCGAACCTGCTATGACAGGTGAGGACTTTGGTTATCTCCTTTCAAAGGTTGATGGCGTTATGTTTTGGCTAGGTATTGATAGCCCCTACGCTCTTCATCATCCTCAGATGAGTCCTAGGGAAGAAGCCCTAACCGTTGGTGTTGATGCGGTTTCTAGTTTCCTAAAAAAGAAAGTATCAGAGTAAAGATATGAAATCAGAACTTAGGAAGCAAGTCTTACAAGAAATGAAGGCTTTATCTCAAGAACAAAAACAGGCTATGGATCGAGCTTTAACAGAACGCTTTTTGAATCACCCCTTGTATCAAGAAGCCCATAACATCGCAACCTATCTCTCTTTTCCTCATGAATTTCAAACGGAGGAACTAATCAAGCAGGCGTTAAAGGACGGCAAGAAGGTTCTGATACCTAAAACCTATCCCAAGGGGCGCATGGACTTTGTGGTCTATGATCCGCAGCAATTGGTGAAAACTTCCTTTGGTTTACTGGAACCAGAGGGAGAGTTGACAGTGATTGATAGTTGTCAAATTGATTTGATTCATGTTTCTGGTTTGGTGTTTACGACGGAAGGTTATCGGATTGGATACGGTGGCGGTTATTATGATCGCTATTTGACCGGATATAAAGGCCATACGATAAGCACTCTCTATCCGTTTCAAATTCAGGAATTTATTCCTGATGATCACGATATTCCTGTTCAGGAGGTTCTAATGTATGAAGGAAATCTTTGATAAACGTTACCCTGTAACGAGTTTTTTTCTCCTAGTAACAGCACTTGTTTTTCTGCTAATGTTACTGACTACAGGTGGGAACTTTGATCGGGCAGATACTCTATTTCGATTTGGGGCTATGTATAGTCCGGCTATTCGATTGGTTCCTAGTCAGATTTGGCGACTCTTTTCTGCAATTTTTGTCCATATTGGTTGGGAACATTTCATTGTCAATATGTTCTCTCTCTATTTTCTTGGACGGCAAGTCGAAGAGATTTTTGGTTCTAAGCAGTTTTTCTTTCTCTATCTCTTATCAGGAATGATGGGCGATCTCTTTATTTTTGTATTTAGTCCCAAATCCTTAGCAGCAGGAGCATCCACCTCTCTTTACGGACTATTTGCCGCGATTATCATTCTTCGTTATGCTACGCGTAATCCTTATATCCAACAGCTAGGGCAATCTTATCTGACACTTTTTGTGGTTAACATTATTGGAAGTGTTCTGATTCCAGGAATAAGCCTAGCAGGCCATATCGGTGGTGCAGTTGGTGGAGCATTACTAGCAGTTATCTTTCCAGTTCGAGGAGAAAGACGGATGTATAGCGCTAGTCAGAGACTGGTAGCGTTAGTGTTATTCGTAGTACTTGTAGTTTTGCTTTTCTACAAGGGAATGGGAATGTGACGACTAATACTCAATGAAAATCAAAGAGCAAACTAGGAAACTAGCCGCAGGCTGTACTTGAGTACGGCAAGGCAACGTTGACGTGGTTTGAAGAGATTTTCGAAGAGTATAATATGTAAACTTGAATAAGAAAAAAGCTACTTAAAAAATGAGTAGCTTTTAATGTGTTTTGGAACCATTCGAAACAACACAGCTCTAAAACATTTGAACTTCTTTACCGTCAAGGACTTTCGTTTTGGAACCATTCGAAACAACACAGCTCTAGAACTAGTCAATCCTGATATTTTCTCCACTCATGGTTTTGGAACCATTCGAAACAACACAGCTCTAAAACGCAAGGTCATTCTCTGTACTTCCGCTATTAGTTTTGGAACCATTCGAAACAACACAGCTCTAAAACATGTTGCTGGCACTCATGCCCCTCTGTGTAGTTTTGGAACCATTCGAAACAACACAGCTCTAAAACTAAATAGATGAATTGCTCCCCTTTCTCAATGTTTTGGAACCATTCGAAACAACACAGCTCTAAAACAGATACCAATTGGAATCGGACAAAAGATATGTTTTGGAACCATTCGAAACAACACAGCTCTAAAACAGCTTTGTTGACGAAATATTGGCCGGAATCGTTTTGGAACCATTCGAAACAACACAGCTCTAAAACTAAATTGCTTGTCAGCTTCCAGTCGCTCAAGTTTTGGAACCATTCGAAACAACACAGCTCTAAAACTATGGCTATCCTGGAACAAGCTACAGCCAAGTTTTGGAACCATTCGAAACAACACAGCTCTAAAACTTCCATGTTCGTTGCCGTTCCACTATCAGGGTTTTGGAACCATTCGAAACAACACAGCTCTAAAACGGAGGTCTTCAAGATATGACTGACCACATGTTTTGGAACCATTCGAAACAACACAGCTCTAAAACGTTACTAGCCATCTTATGCTTAACTGCATCTGTTTTGGAACCATTCGAAACAACACAGCTCTAAAACTATCCTTGAGCGTTTCAAAATCAATAGCATGTTTTGGAACCATTCGAAACAACACAGCTCTAAAACTTAGGTCAGATGTATATCGAGCTAGGGCTGGTTTTGGAACCATTCGAAACAACACAGCTCTAAAACTCCACGCATCATTCATCTGCTTCACGGCTGGTTTTGGAACCATTCGAAACAACACAGCTCTAAAACCGATGTCTTACAACCTCGTAATAAGTCGGTGTTTTGGAACCATTCGAAACAACACAGCTCTAAAACTCCACGCATCATTCATCTGCTTCACGGCTGGTTTTGGAACCATTCGAAACAACACAGCTCTAAAACCGATGTCTTACAACCTCGTAATAAGTCGGTGTTTTGGAACCATTCGAAACAACACAGCTCTAAAACCAAGACCGACCTTTCAGCGCTATCTGAGTCGTTTTGGAACCATTCGAAACAACACAGCTCTAAAACTTTCTGCGAGGTCTAGCGCCACTTTGTCAAGTTTTGGAACCATTCGAAACAACACAGCTCTAAAACTTACCGACTGATACAACACCTTCATCATCAGTTTTGGAACCATTCGAAACAACACAGCTCTAAAACCTCGTAGAAAAATTTTTCTCACGAAATTTCGTAATCGCGCCATTCGTCCCAGCCAGACTTCAGCTCGTCAGGTTCCAATTGTTACTCTTATTATACCATATTTTCAGGGTTCAAGAAATAGTCTTGATCCAATACATACTGCGGAAAATCATAGATTTGCCGAGGCTCAATAAACAAGACGGACAGTTGATTGAGTTGGATATACTCTATCAAATTTACTAACTCATCCTTTGATAGATAGGCGGATGCATTGATGAAAACAAGGAGTTTCTTTTTAGAAAGATATTTAAAAACCTGGACAATTTCTAGCATCTTTTCAAAAGGTGTATCACTCAGGGTTTCGACTTTGACACCAAGTGCATCGATTAACTCTAGAATGGTAATTTCATCATACTCTAGGTCTAACTCGTTTTCTAAACACTCAAATGCTAGCAATTCTGTAATCGTAGCAACCAGCTTTTCAATCATGGATTTGACTTCGGGCTTGTCATTGAGCTGATTTTCAAGATCTGCATGTATCAGCTTGAGCATCGCAGGTGAGTTGAGATTGTATCCTAAGACATCCGTTATCACTAGTAATTCAGCTTCTTTCAGAGCTTTTAGATTTCTATCAAACAACTTCAACTCCCCATCATCAGTATATTGGTAGAATTGCTTGACGATAGTTGAAAAGGTAAACTGGTCTTCCAACACTAAAAAAGTGGCATTTTCAATAGCTAATGGTTCATCCAGTAGTGGGAAATTAATCTTCATCTCTAGGCTCCTCTCCTAGAAAGACCAAGCGTGCATCGGAATTTGCTATGCTGGTATTTCGTTCGCCATTTAAGTAAATCATACGAGAAAACTGCTTTTCTGTAATGGTTAAGAGAGTAATGTTCCCCTTTTTAGGGTTATGGGTCTTGAGTCGCTCAATCATGGCGTTATTAGCAGAGTTGTTGAGCAAGAGTTTGCTATAGATGGAGAATTGGTGCATGATAAATCCCTCATCTATGAGGAACTTCCGAAATTTCCGATAGGCCTTGCGTTCCTCTACGGTATCAACTGGCATATCAAACATTAAAATCATACGCATATATCGATAATTCATATCCTAAACTCAGGAACTCCTTTCTCGGGTTGATTGAGAGCTTGGATGACTTTCTTAGTATAGTCACTGATGATATTGGACAGGTACATATCTTTACCATTGTAGTGGAAGGTGTCTGAGAAAATAGTAAAAAGTTCTCGTTTGATTTTGATAAAAGAGCTGTTTCGATTTTCATAGACAATTCTGTCAATAATCGGACGGAAAGGCTCCATAATATCACTGGCTAGGTTGAATTGATTGAACTGATTGGCATGTTTCAAGCCAAACTGAGTCATACAGCCAGACAAAACAATCTCACGCGCAAACATACTCAAAATCAAAGTGTAGCCATAGTCTAAGGCAGCATTAACATCACTATCTTGCTCACGATTAAAATCATTTCCAAACAAGGTGTTGAAATAAATACGAGCTGCATGTCCCTCACGGTTACTAGGATCAAACAAATCCAATCCATGATAGAGATCGATGACGGACTGGCTCTTTTCCAGAAAACCACAACTCCCCAGATAAAAAGCTTGATTGAGAATTTTTTGTGCAATGATGGTTGTCCATATTTCCGCCTTTACATCTTCATTCCAAGCAATTTGACGAGAGAGTTGCAAACTGGAATCATGACGACCATAGTAAGGCATTAAATATGCCGTTGGTAAGCGTTTATCATCACAAAAGATGACCAGAATATTTTCATCCACCAAGCGCTTTATCAGCATAGTGGAGAGAACAATATCTGTCGTTTCCAAAAGCAGGATGTCCACCTCGGACAGGTGAATTAACTCTGTCCGAGAGATATCTTTAAAAATCAAGTGGTTATTCTTGTAGGAAAGTTTAGAGTGCGTATTGACTACAATAGTTCTCCATCCCATTAGTCTTCTCCTAATTTGCTTAAGTCAATCCGAGTCTCGTAGAGACCAGTGATGGATTGGTGGATGAGGGTGGCGTTGAGGAGTGAAGAAGGTGTATAGTCTCTGTATCGTGGAATTTTTACTCCCAAGAACTCGAAGTCAGAAGCACTTCCTTGTGAAGTTAACTCGAATAAGCCAGCATTTTTACTATTTCTTGGACCAATGAAACTGAAACATAACTTTTCGATATCAACTGTTTCCCAATCAATAAATGTTTGTCTGATTCTTTCTCCATTTTTTAATGCGCCTACATACTTATCGTTAAAATCAAGTACAGATTCTAAAAGTTTAGCAAAATCATTTCGATGTTTCTCAACATACTCTAAGTGTTCTGGTTCAAGTGTTTTATTAATATTCTTAGCATGATACAAAAGAGTCGTATACTTTTCGGAGATGACCAATTCATTACCTTTATGAATTTCTCCTCGTTTATTGTTTGTCGATAGAATACTTGCTAGTCTTCTTCTTGTACCATCAGGAAACTCAAACAAACTATATTTAGGTAAAGTAATAGTTGATAGAATTTTTATGTATCCTTTTTCAAGAAGATAGTTTTCTTTGTTCTTTTCAAAATTTATTTTATCTAAAATAGAGATACCTTGAAATTCAAGGACTGTCTTTTGTTGTTTTTTCGCTCCTTTTTCAATAATAGCTTTAACTAAGACCGCGTATGAGTTAGAAATACCAGCGTAACCACCGTATTTTCGTGGGTCAAGCCCTTGTTTAATTGGTACAAGATTTTCTTTACTATCTTCTGAAGGTTTAGGAGATGGATTAGAATTGAACAATCCTCTAGGTTTACCTCTATCTAGACCATGTGTTTGAATCTCTGTCTTCTTCACAATATTCACCTGCGGAAGTGAAAGAACTTTTTTAATTGTAGCGAAATCTTTTTCTTTATTCCAAGCGATTTCTCCAGTATCCTTAGAGTATTCGATATTCTCTCGTTTTACGATGGTTCCGTCTGCGTAATGCACCTCTTCTTTAAAGAAGTTCAACAAGTTTGAGTAGAAGAAATACTTTTCAGTTGCTTTTTCAACATCTTTAGGATCTTTGGATCTTGAGATGTAGCGCTTAAGATCGTACTTTTGATAGTCACCATAGACGAATTCAGGCTCTAGTTTAGGATATTTCTTAAGGATAGCCTTAGCCACTACTGCATTTAAGTAGGCATCATGTGCATGGTGGTAGTCATTGATTTCCCGCACCTTATATAACTTAAATTCTTTACGGAAGTTGGAAACTAGATTGGATTTCAAAGTGATAATTTTGACCTTACGGTTCTTCTTATCCTTCTCAGTCACTTCTGTATTAAAACGGGCATCCAAAATCTGAGCAACATGTTTTGTGATTTGCCGTGTTTCAACTAGTTGGCGTCTGATAAAGCCAACTTTATCTCGCTCATCTAGCCCACCACGTTCAGCCTTGGTTAAATTATTAAATTTACGTTCTGAAATCAATTTGGAATTCAGTAATTGTTGCCAAAAAGCTTTTCTTTTTTGAACAACCTCTAAACTTGGAACATTATCAGATTTACCACGATTATCCTTTGAACTAGTCAAGACACGGTTGTCTAGAGAATCATCTTTTATAAAAGCCTGTGGGACGATGTGGTCAATGTCATAGCTACTTAGTTGGTTGATGTCAAGAGGTTCTCCAGTGTACATATCCTTCCCATTTTGGAGATAGTACAGAAAGAGACGGTCGTTTTGCAGTTGAATATTATCTGTTGGATGTTCTTTTAATATATTTGAGTCAAGCCCAGGAGCTAGATTTTTTAGTGCATCTTCAATGCGTTTATATCTTTGTTGGGAATTCTTTTTCCCTCTGGCAGTTGTCTGATTTTCTCGGGCCATCTCAATCACAATGGACTCGGGAGAGTGACCCATAACTTTGACAAGCTCATCGACAAGTTTGATACTTTGCAAAATTCCTTTTTTGATAGCAGGACTACCTGGGAGTTCATGGACAATTTGCTTCACATCGTTTGTCCTACCAACCACTTGTGCTTTTTGAATAATGTCTTTGAAGGAAAGCCCGTCATCATTGATTAACTGCATAAAATTACGATTGCTGTAGCCGTCATCAATCAAGTAGTCAAGAATTGTTTTACCAGTTTTTTTATCACAGATACCGTTGATTAGCTTAGCAGAGAGTTTTCCCCAACCAGTATAATGTCGACGAATCAGTGCTTTAATCACTTTTTCATCAAAGAGAGAGTCATATTGAGCAAGACGTTGCTTGATCATTTCACGATCTTCAAAGATAGTGAGCGTGTGGATGATATTTTCAAGAGTTGCTTCATTTTCAGCATCATCCATAAACACTTTATCCTTGATTATTTTAAGTAAATCATGATAAGTAGAAAGACTAGCGTTAAATTGTTTTTCAATTCCTTTTAGTTCGATTCCATCGTAGCCATCAACATTGTGTAGGTACTGAATGATGTCTTTTTCAGTTACTTTTCTTTTCTCTTTGAATAATTGATTGACAATTTGCTTCTTTTGCCCACTATCAAGGAATTGATAGTCTCTCAATCCCTCTGCAATAAATTTTACTTTTGTTAATTCATTGTAGACAGCAAATGTTTCATACAACAGACTGTGCTTAGGCAAAACTTTTTCCTCTGGGAGATACAAGTCATAGTTAGTCATCTTATTGATGAAGGCTTCCGCAGAGCTTGCTTTATCAACAATTTCTTCGAAATTCCAAGGTCGGATTGCTTGGTCAGAATTTCGAGTAAGCCAAGCAAAATCACCATTGCCACGAGCCAATGGACCAACATAGTATGGAATACGGAACGTTAAGATTTTCTTTATCTTTTCTTTATTTTCTTGCAGAAATGGATAATGTTCTCCTTGCCGACGGATAATGGCATTCATTTCTTGAAGATGAATTTGATGAGGGATAGAACCATTATCAAAGGTGCGTTGTTTTCTCAAGAAATCTTCACGTTCAATTTTATCAAGGAAATAATCTGATCCTTCAAATTTAGAGAGAAGATTTTTGATGTACTTGTAAAATGCTTCTTGAGTGGTTTTGCCATTGATATACCCAGCATACCCATCTTTAGATTGGTCAGAGAAAACTTCATCATATTTTTCTTGAAGATTGTTTTGGATGAATTGTTTTAGAGCCGCTAAGTCTTTTTGGTGGTTTTCATAGCGCTCAATCATAGATGCTGATAGTGGAGCCTTGGTTGAAGGATCTGTGACAGTTAAGATTCCTGAGAGAAGAATGGCATCATAGAGTTTTTTAGCCACTAGGAAAAGGTCTGCAAAGTCATCTCCAATTTGTCCGAGTAAGTTTTCCAAATCCTCATCATAGGTATCTTTAGAGAATTGTAGTGGAGCTTTTTCTTCTAAGTCAAAATGTTTTTTAAACTCAGCTTGATTTCCTACAATTAACTTGAGAAATTCTGAAAATAGACCAGTGGGTTTTTCATAAGCAAAGAGTTTTAGAATGCGTTCTCTCTTAGCAGATTTACTAATTTTATCAGTAAAAATTGCTTCTACTTGTGCATTTTGTCCACTAAGTGAACTTCCTTCAAAGGTGTTGTCGTAAATGCTTATAAACTCGCTAAAGATTTTTTGGATATCATTGTTTTTAATATCGAAAGATTCTTCATACAAAAAATGTCCGCGGTATTTAATCATATGCGCTAATGCTAGATAGATCAAGCGCAAGTCAGTTTTTTCTTTTGAGTCCGCCAGGTGTTTTCTCAAATGATAGATAGTTGGAAATTTCTTATGATATTCTTTTTCTTCTGCCAAGGTAGCAAAAATAGGATATTTACTTCCTCTTTTATCCTCAGGAACTAAGAAGGAGTCATCTAATCGATGGAAGAAACTACTATCCACCTTGCTCATTTCTTCAGAAAAGATTTCTTGAAGATAGCGAAGACGATTTTTTCGACGAGTATAGCGACGGCGTGCTGTTCGTTTGAGACGTCTATCTTCAGCAGTAGTTCCTTCATCAAATAATAAAACTCCAATTAGATTTTTCTTGATAAAGTGTTTATCAGTATTGCCTAGAACTTTCATATTTTTCGATGGCACCTTATAGTCATCCGTAATGACGGCCCATCCGACGCTGTTAGTTCCGATATCGAGTCCGATAGAGTAGTTGTTATTGTTCATATAGTTATAAACCTCCTTTGTATTAAATTATAATTTTTTAAAAAATTACAAAATGAGAGCTTTGATTAAATCAACGCAACCTTTCATAAACTTTACTACTTCAGATAGGATAGCTAAATTATCTTTAGTAAATTTGAACTTTTTCAAAATAATCTCCTTAAAATACAACTATAAATATATTATAGCATTTCGAATGATAATTTCAATAAAACGAATGATATATTTGTGGAAATTTGTTAGAATTAGTAAGGGGTTGTATTTTAGTTTTAGAACTGTATTGTTTCAAATAATAATAAACTAGCTTTTTGTTTTATCTGTAAAATAATTTACATTTCACTTGATAATATTTGATAAGTATAGTACAATAAAATCGTTGGAACTATTCGAAACAACACAGCAAGTTAAAATAAGGCTTTGTCCGTATACAACTTGAAAAAGTGCGCACCGATTCGGTGCTTTTTTGTTTTACTATACTAATTTATTGTACTCTTATTTTAATGAAAAGACAAATGCAAGTATAGCGCTTTCAATAGTTTTTATGAAATTGCTAGATTCAAGTATAGAATTTGATTTTAGAAGAGTATTAATTGATGTGTGTCTAATCTTGATATATAAAAGAAGAACTAGGATGCTGAATGTTCCTAGCTCTTCTTTTATACAAATTATTTTATTCCTTCTCAGCCAATTCTTTTCCCAGTTGGATGATGTAATCTTTCAAATCATCCTTGACTTGTGGGTGCTTGAGGGCGTAGTCAATAGATGTTTTCATAAAGCCAAACTTATCCCCAACATCGTAACGAGCTCCTGTAAATTCACGGGCGAAAACACGTTGTGTTTTATTGAGAGTATCGATTGCATCGGTAAGTTGGATTTCATTTCCAGCACCAGGTGCTTGATTTTCTAAGATATCAAAAATTTCTGGTGTGAGAAGATAGCGTCCGATGATTGCCAAATCACTTGGAGCATCTTCGGGAGCTGGTTTTTCAACGAAAGTTTCGACACTATAGAGGCCGTTGATTCCTTCTCCTTGAGGAGCAATGACTCCATATGATGAAACGTCTTCATGTGGTACGGGCATGACAGCAATGGTTGATGCGTGTGTTTTTTCGTAATCATTCATCAGTTGTTTTGTCAAAGGAACGGCCTTCTCCTCTGTGATGTCCATAAGGTCATCACCTAGCATAACAACGAAAGGTTCATTCCCCACAAAAGCTTTGGCTTGTAAGACAGCATCGCCAAGACCACGAGGATGGCTTTGACGGATAAAGTGAAGGCGAATCCCAGTAGTTTCATCAACTAATTTCAATAAGTCCTGTTTCCCTTTTTCTTTGAGGTTATATTCAAGCTCGAAGTTTGAGTCAAAGTGGTCTTCGATAGAACGCTTTGATTTACCAGTAACAACCAGAATATCTTCAATACCTGATTTGAGAGCCTCTTCCACGATAAACTGGATAGTTGGTTTGTCTACAATTGGCAACATTTCTTTGGCAAGGGCCTTGGTTGCTGGTAAAAATCGAGTTCCTAGTCCAGCAGCAGGGATGACTGCTTTTCTAACTTTTGATGTCATAAGAATCCTTTCTATAGAGTGTCAAGACCACTCATTTTCTGCTTTAAATTCATTGTTCATGATGTCATAAATGGCATCTTTGATATTGGTTCCGTGGTAAATAACTTGGTAAATGGCCTGTGTAATTGGCATATAAACTCCAAGTTCTTGCGCTAGCTCATAGGCTGCTCGAGTTGTTGAAATTCCTTCAATCACCATGCCCATATTGGCTTCGATATCAGCTAGGGATTTTCCACGACCAAGGGCGTCTCCAGCTCTCCAGTTACGAGAGTGGATGGAGGTTCCCGTTACGATCAAATCTCCCACACCAGACAAGCCACTATAGGTCAAAGGACTAGCCCCGAGTGCTACCCCTAGGCGGGTAATTTCTGCCAAGCCTCGAGCGATGATGGCTGCTTTAGCATTGTCACCAAATCCCAAACCATGTAAAGCTCCGGCACCGACAGCGATAATATTTTTAAGAGCACCAGCGGTTTCAACTCCGATAACATCCGTATTGGTATAAAGTCGGAAGTAGTGATTACTAAAGAGTTCTTGAACGTATTGAGCTGTTTGTAAATCTTTAGAAGCAGCTGTGATTAAAGTTAGGTCACGCACAATGGTCTCTTCTGCATGGCTAGGACCTGAGACAACGACGATATCACTGCGGAGCTGTTCAGGAATTTCTTCTTCAAGGATGGTTGATAATCGTTTATGGCTATCGGGTTCTAATCCCTTTGATGCGTGCATGATGATAGCCTTATGGTCCAGGGTTTGTGCAACTTGTTGGGCAACAAGTCGTGTTACTTTTGTTGGGACAACAAACAAAATCGCATCCACATCCTTCAATGCTTCTGCTAAGTCAGTGTAGGCAATAATTTTTTCATCTAAAACGACATCTTTAAAGTAGTGTTTATTAGTATGGTGTGTATTAATTTCATTGATTTGTTCGGGAATATTTCCCCAAATACGTACCTCGTGTCCATTGTCATTTAAGACTTGTGAAAGGGCAGTTCCCCAAGAACCAGGCCCCAAGACGGCGACGGTTTGTTTTTCCATGATTTCCTCCTTGATAGAGTCCTTTTCATTATTCTATCATATTCTAGAGGATTTTGCACTTGCATTGCTAGGGTAGTGGAGGCTTTGTGACTTCAAAAATACACAAAAACCGAGACTCAGTATTAAAGTCTTAGTCTTTAGTTAAAGTGAGAAGAAATGTGATAGTTAGTTTGATTCAGTATATGCTATAATAGAGGTAAACAACTCAGGAGGTTCTTGTAGGTTGCGAGAGTTTGGCGAAAAAATTAAAAGATTACGTTTGGCTAAAAAAATCAGCCGTTCAGAATTTTGTGGTGATGAGTCTGAATTAAGTATTCGTCAATTAATTAGAATTGAAAATGGAGAATCCAGACCAACACTAACAAAGTTAAAATATATCGCTGAACGTTTGGGGGTTGAAGATTACAAGTTGATGCCAAGCTATATAGAGTTGGATAAGGAATATCTAGAATTGAAGTATTTCTTGATGAGGACTCCTACATACGAAGATGAAACTATCGCCCAAAAGAAAGAGAGTATTTTTGATAAGATTTTTGAAGAATATTATGATAGACTTCCTGAGGAAGAAAGGTTTATCATAGATGTTTTACAAGCATATGATGATTTTGGTTGGTGGCATGATGATAGCAATTTAGGAATGATTTTACAAGAGTATTTCGATCACATTTTGTTGAAATCAGAATATGAAGTTAACGATATTTTAATCATAAAGCTATTTTTGGTAAGATTAGTACACCAAGATACGATAATAGATGAGATTGAAGTGAATACCTTCTTAGTAATAGCTGATAAAATTTTACAACAAGTTGAGATGTTTGATATTGAATATTCATTTCTAATCAGAGATTCATTACTTTTGTTGTTAGGAATATTTGAAAAAATTGCTAATTATAGTCAATTTGAAGATATTCTTTACAAATTAAATGAAATTACCTCAAAGTCATACGACTATCAGAAAAAACCAATTATTCGCCTATGGGAGTGGCGCTATGCATTATTTGTAAAAAAAGATTATCCAGTAGCTGAAAATTATTTTCAAGAAGCAAAAGTATTTGCTAGAATGATTGATAATCGTCATTTGATAGAACAGCTAGAAAAACAATGGGAACATGACCTCCAAGATTTTTTTAAAAATAAACATTAGAAAATAAAAAAGTGACAAAAATGTCATTAGTTAAAAAGACCGAGAGAAAGTTTTCGAAATCATAAAAACGCATGATATCAGGTGTTTAAAAACTTGATATTATGCGTTTTATCGTTTAAAGAGTTATTATGTTTTTCCCTTAGATTGAGTTCGTATCTAGTTTCTTTTTATACTAATTGAGTACTCATTAGTAGATAAGTTGTTGAAATTAGTGACATTTATGACCTTGGCGAATGTGTAACATAGAAGTATAATAATTCTGTAGAAAAAATAAGGAGAGAAAATATGTTAGTGCTAGTTGTTGCCATTTTTTGGATTTATAAATAATAAAGATAGAATGGGAAGGTCTATGTTAGAACTAAAAAATATTAGTAAAAGTTACAGACAAGGGACGCTAAAAAATAATGTCTTAAGAGAAATAAATTTTAAGGTAGTTGAAGGAGAATTTGTATCGATAATGGGACCATCAGGTTCGGGCAAATCGACATTTATCAATATTTTGGGACTGATTGATTCTGAATTTGAAGGAGAATATATATTAGACGGAAAAAGTATTGAGAAGTTAAATGAAAATCAACAAGCAAGTTACCGTAATCGTGATATTGGATTTGTTTTTCAACAATTTCATCTTATTGATGAATATACTGTTAAAGAAAATATTTTATTATCATTCCTATATTCTGACCAACAGCCAGATATAGAATACATTGATAGTTTATTACAAGACTTAGGACTTATAGATAAGATGAATGAGTACCCAAGTCATTTATCAGGTGGGCAGAAGCAACGAGTTGCTTTAATTAGAGCTCTTGCTCATAAACCTAGATTTCTTATAGCAGATGAACCTACAGGTGCATTAGATGAGAAAAATAGGAATGAGATATTGCAAATTTTACAGAATTTGAATCATTCTGGAACGACAATTATTGTAGTAACTCACGATGAGTTTGTTGCCAGTCATTGTAGAACAAGGTATCGAATGAAAAATGGGTATCTAACATCTGAAGGAGAAGGATTACATGAAGTTTAAAAAACTGTTAATAGATACTTTAAAGCTGTTAAAGAGGAATAAAAGACAGAGTATTCTGACATCCTTAGCCATCACAGTGGCAACATTTGTTTTATTAGTAATACTATCAAGTTCTTCCTATACAACTTCTACATTAGGGAATGATTTAAAGATAGAAGAAGACACAGCAACAATGACTTATACTCCTCAGAATATGTTGGATATTAGAGGGTTTACACAGGAAGATAAACAATTGGTCGAGCAAACTATTGGAAAACCTGCAAGACTTTCTGCCAGCTCTTATGCTTTGTATGCTGAAACGTATTTTAATGATTCTAAGCAGAATCTTAGTTTTCGAACATTAGGCGATTTGAATAAGAATGGTTTAGTTGTGCCTGCTTTATTAAAAGGAAGAGCATTAGAGGAACTAGATGGCGGTGTCGCTATTAGCGATAAGGCTCTCATGTCATTGACTCGAAAGGAAAATATTGAAACTTTTTTAGGAGAGACTATCAATATATCTGGAAAAGAATATCCAATTCAGGCAATATATTATGGATCAGCTGTTAATGAAAGATTACCTTCTT
Source organism: Streptococcus mitis (assembly GCF_003944325.1). Classification (GTDB taxonomy): domain Bacteria; phylum Bacillota; class Bacilli; order Lactobacillales; family Streptococcaceae; genus Streptococcus; species Streptococcus mitis_CW. The sequence continues at coordinate 20,111 of NZ_RJPX01000024.1, forward strand.
TATTGGTTACCAATGAAATCAAAGAGTTACTTTTAGGAGGAAGGGAATATTTTGATGAATTAGTAGTAGAAACTAATCAGTTGGAGAATATTAATAAGGCTTTATCTGCTTTAGATACTTATGGAATATTCCGCAAGGAAGGAACTTATGGATATATAGATAATAGAAGGGTATATGAGGAAACAAAGGCCCAAGCTACTACAATATTAAATTTCATTGCACTGTTATCAAGCATTTCAATTTTTGTAGCTGGTTTTGGGGTTATGAATGCTATGTTGTCTTCTGTTAGCGAACGTAGCAAGGAGATAGCCATTCGTCGAGCTTTAGGGGCTAAAAAATCTGATATTTATCAATCGTATATGATGGAGGGGATTCTTTTATCGCTTCTGGGAGCTATAACTGGTATTGGAGTAGCGACATTATTTGTTGTTTTAATGAACATGAGTGGTTTTGTTACGACATTAACTCCGGATCATATTTTGATTACTCTATTCACAACGGGTGTATTTGGAATTGTATTTAGTATTATGCCTGCAATGGTTGCAGCAAATAAAAATGTTATTGAAGGTCTAAGGTAATGATGGATGTGAATTTAAAGGAGGTAGAATGAAATTTACAAAAATAGATAGAGTATTTTCTCTATTGCTAATTGTGGAATTTACAATATGTTTTTTTACACTAGATAATTTTAATCTTTTTCAATTTATGCTGTTTGTACAAATTATACCGTCAATATTATTAGCTTTGTTATCGGGAAGTATTTCTTCTAGAAGTAAGCACAGCTGGGTGTTATTAATTATTTTTGGAATAATCTATGCTTTAATGATGTTTGGAATTTTCAGAGTTACTCCTATGACGCTTATAGAACAAAATACGATTCAATCTGAAACTTCCGTATTTACATTCAATAGAAATCTACAGTTAGGAACTTATTTTGGATTTTTCCTACAGGAATTTTTACTAGGAGCTTTTATTTGCACTATTTCAAAATTTTTTGGGAGAATTAAACAAGGGAAATTTTAATGAAGCCTGCATTAAAAAGAAGAATTGTTTCTGCAGTTATTTAGAAAATTATATTATTGAAATGGTGTAACATTTGGAGAAAATTATTTTTGAACGAAAAAGATTTGAGTATATCAGTCCTAAAAGAAAGCAAGTAAAGGACTTTATGATTCTAAAAAATTTCATGTCTAAGACAATTCAAGTTGAAATTAGAGTGGAGGACTACTTGTTAGACCTTCTTATTTTAAAAGAGATGAGTACAGAGTTTTATAATTTAGATTTTCTTTCTTTGCCCTATGATGTCAATATAGATGTGAAAGAAGTTGTAGAGGATGTTGATTTAACAGTCTATAAGAATAGTAAATATAGGGAGTTTAATTTCTTTAAAAATATTTGTAAATGATATTTTTGAAAGTCTATTCATCCCTATATTAGAATTGCTACAACAAGTTTTCAACACTTGTTTCAATTGAACATACTAAAACCGAGCCTAAGTATAAAACCCTTAGTCTCGGTTTTGATATTTCTTAAAGAATAGCTAGGTTTATTTCAATTGATCTGTAGTGTCTTTTGATAATAACATTCCTAGATGATAAGTTTTATTGATGTAAGCAATGACATCATTGATATTTTCAGTCGTGTGAATTTTCTCTTTGATGTCAGCCCTAAATGTTTCATCCTTCAAAAGTTGTTCTTGGTAGAGCCTTTGAAGTCTCTCCTTCTCGTACTTATTGAGCAGAAAAAGGAACACCAAGCTAATTACAACGAGGATATAAGCATATTGGCTCATAGGAAATCTCCTTGTATGATAAAGAAGTAGTAGTGAGTAAATCGAATTAGTCAATTCAAAATAGCAGAATCAGTCAGCAAAACTTGATAAGATTTTTGGATAGAGCTCTAAACCAAAGTCCCGATAGTCTTTAGTGTTAGTTACTTAGACTGCTTTGCAATCAAGTAATTTTAAATATTACGACATGAGTCTAACCAAATCAATATTATTTAGTTTGGTGAATTAGTAAAGCGTTTAGACAAGTGTCTTTAGTTACGACGTCATGGCTCCTAAATCGATTATATTTAGAGACCATGACTAGTGAAGCGCCTAGCCAAAGTACGAATAGGATTTGGCGTTAGTTACTTAGATTGCTCCGCAATCAAGTAATTTAAAAAATTACGACATGAGCCTAACCAAATCAATATTATTTGGTTAGATGAATTAGTAAAGCATTTAGACAAGTGTCTCTTATTACGACGTCATGGCTCCTAAATCGATTATATTTAGGAGCCATGACTAGTGAAGCAGTTAGCTAGTCCGCCTATAAGCGGCTAGCGTCTAACAATTGGGAACTTTAGTTCCAATTGTTAGTACTGAATCACATCTTCTCTGGCGCTTCTACTCCAAGCAAGCGAAGGGCTTCTTTGAGAACGACTGCGGTTGCGTAGCTGAGTGCTAGACGGCTGTCGCGTTCTGGATTTTCGTCTAGGATACGTGTATGTGCATAGTATTTGTTAAAGGTTTGAGCTAGACTAATTGCAAATTTAGCAATGATAGAAGGCTCAAAGTTATCCGCCGCACGGTTGATAATACGTGGGAAGTCTTGGATAAGTTTAATGATTTCCCAGCTTTCAGCATCATTCAGGCTATAGTTGCCAGCTGTTTCTGGTTTGAAATCCGCTTTGCGCAAGATAGATTGGATACGAGCGTAGGCATATTGAACGTAAGGTCCAGTTTCCCCCTCGAAGGATACCATGGCCTCTAAGTCGAAGTCGTATCCATTTGTACGGTCAGTCTTGAGGTCATAGAATTTAATGGCTCCAACCCCAACAGCATGCGCCACCTGATCTTTATTTTCTAGTTCAGGATTTTTAGCTTCGATTTGGGCTTTGGCACGACTAACGGCCTCTGCAACAGTAGGCTCTAGTAAGATGACATTCCCTTTACGAGTAGAGAGTTTTTTCCCTTCCTTTGTAACCAAACCACAAGGAACATGAGTAATGTCGTCACTCCAGTCGTAGCCCATCTCTTTCAAGACAGCTTTGAGCTGCTTAAAGTGGGCAGATTGTTCTTGACCAACGACATAGATAGATTTGGCAAATTGGTATTCGTTTTTACGGTAAAGGGCTGCAGCCAAGTCACGTGTGATATAGAGAGTTGCACCATCAGATTTTTTGATAAGGGCTGGATGTTCAATTCCATATTTCTTAAGATTCACAACTTGGGCACCTTCTGATTCAACAAGAAGGCCTTTTTCAGAAAGGATGTCTACAACTGCATCCATCTTATCGTTGTAGAAGGCTTCTCCGTTATAGCTGTCAAAGTCAACCTTCAGTTCATTATAAAGGCGGTTAAATTCTACCAAACTTTCATCACGGAACCATTGCCAAAGAGCGAGAGCTTCCTCATCTCCATTTTCCAGTTTACGGAACCATTCGCGTGCTTCTTCATCCAAGCTAGGGTCGTTTTCAGCTTCAGCATTGATGCGGACATAGAGTTTAAGAAGTTCATCGATTGGATGAGCTTTTACAGCCTCTTCGTCTCCCCATTTTTTGTAGGCAACAATCAACATTCCAAACTGTTTACCCCAGTCTCCCAAATGGTTGACCTTGACCGTTTGATAACCGATTTTTTGGAAAATATGTGACAAGCTATCTCCGATAACAGTTGAGCGCAGGTGACCGATAGAAAATGGTTTAGCGATATTTGGACTAGACATGTCGATCACAACATTTTCTTGTTTACCAATGTTTTGGTCAGCATAGTGTTCTTTTTTAGTGATAACGGCTTGCAATACTTGAGCAGAAATGGCAGATTTATCAAGGAAAAAGTTGACGTAAGGTCCCGTTGCAACAACCTTTTCAAAGGCTTGGCTGTTAATTTTTTCAGACAGTTCAGCCGCAATCATTTGAGGTGCTTTACGTTCGACTTTTGCAAGTGAAAAAGCAGGGAAAGCAATGTCTCCCATTTCTGAGTTTTTAGGGGTTTCCAGTAAATTTAAAATAGCCTCTTGGTCCAGGCTATCAATGATGCTAGCTAACTCGCTAGCAATCAATTCTTTTGTATTCATTAAGAGCTCCTTTTTGGACTTTTCTACTATTTTATCACAATTTTAAAGAAAGAAGAAAAAATTTTTGAAATCTCCTATTTTTTTGGTATAATATAGTTATAAAATTAGTTATAAATATTCACATAAGAGGATTTTATGAGAAAAAGAGATCGTCATCAGTTAATAAAAAAAATGATTACTGAGGAGAAATTAAGTACACAAAAGGAAATTCAAGATCGGTTGGAGGCGCACAATGTCTTTGTGACGCAGACAACCCTGTCTCGTGATTTGCGCGAAATCGGCTTGACCAAGGTCAAGAAAAATGATATGGTGTATTATGTACTAGCAAATGAGACAGAAAAGATTGATTTGGTGGAATTTTTGTCTCATCATTTAGAAGGTGTTGCAAGAGCAGAGTTTACCTTGGTACTTCATACCAAATTGGGAGAAGCCTCTGTTTTGGCAAATATTGTAGATGCAAACAAGGATGAATGGATTTTAGGAACAGTTGCTGGTGCCAATACCTTATTGGTCATTTGTCGAGACCAGCACGTTGCCAAACTCATGGAAGATCGTTTGCTAGATTTGATGAAAGATAAGTAAGGTCTTGGGAGTTGCTCTCAAGACTTATTTTTGACAAGGAGAGACGGAAAATGGCGATAGAAAAGCTATCCCCCGGAATGCAACAGTATGTGGATATTAAAAAGCAATATCCAGATGCTTTTTTGCTCTTTAGGATGGGTGATTTTTATGAATTATTTTATGAGGATGCGGTCAATGCTGCGCAGATTCTGGAAATTTCCTTAACGAGTCGCAACAAGAATGCCGACAATCCGATTCCTATGGCGGGTGTTCCCTATCATTCTGCCCAGCAGTATATTGATGTCTTGATTGAGCAAGGCTATAAGGTGGCTATTGCTGAGCAGATGGAAGATCCTAAGCAAGCGGTTGGGGTTGTTAAACGAGAGGTTGTTCAGGTCATTACACCAGGTACAGTGGTCGATAGCACTAAGCCGGACAGCCAGAACAATTTCTTGGTTGCCATAGACCGTGATGGCAGTCAATTTGGACTAGCTTACATGGATCTGGTGACTGGTGACTTTTATGTGACAGGTCTTTTGGATTTCACGCTGGTTTGTGGGGAAATTCGTAATCTCAAGGCGCGCGAAGTGGTGTTGGGTTATGACTTGTCTGAGGAAGAAGAACAAATCCTCAGTCGTCAGATGAATCTGGTGCTTTCCTATGAAAAAGAATCTTTTGAGGATGTCCATCTACTGGATTCGCGTTTGGGAAGCGTAGAACAAGCGGCATCTAGTAAGCTGCTCCAGTATGTTCATCGAACCCAGATGAGGGAATTGAACCACCTCAAACCTGTTATCCGCTATGAAATCAAGGATTTCTTGCAGATGGATTATGCGACTAAGGCTAGTTTGGATTTGGTTGAGAATGCTCGTTCAGGCAAGAAGCAAGGCAGCCTTTTCTGGCTTTTGGATGAAACCAAGACGGCTATGGGGATGCGTCTGTTACGTTCTTGGATCCATCGTCCTTTGATTGACAAGGAGCGAATCATCCAACGTCAAGAAGTGGTGCAGGTCTTTCTTGACCATTTCTTTGAGCGTAGTGATTTGACAGACAGTCTCAAGGGTGTTTATGACATTGAGCGTTTGGCTAGTCGGGTTTCTTTTGGCAAAACCAATCCAAAGGATCTCTTGCAGTTGGCGACCACCTTATCTAGTGTACCACGGATTCGTGCGATGTTAGAAGGGATGGAGCAACCTGCTCTAGCCTATTTGATCGAACAACTAGATGCCATTCCAGAGTTGGAGAGCTTGATTAGCGTAGCGATTGCTCCTGAAGCGCCTCATGTGATTACGGAAGGTGGTATTATACGGACTGGATTTGATGAGACCTTAGATAAGTACCGTCGCGTTCTCAGAGAGGGGACTAGCTGGATTGCTGAGATTGAGGCTAAGGAGCGAGAAAAATCTGGTATCAGTACGCTCAAGATTGAATATAATAAAAAGGATGGCTATTATTTCCATGTGACCAATTCGCAACTGGGAAATGTGCCAGCACATTTTTTCCGCAAGGCGACGCTGAAAAACTCAGAACGTTTTGGAACCGAAGAATTAGCCCGTATCGAGGGAGATATGCTAGAGGCACGTGAGAAGTCAGCCAACCTAGAGTACGAAATTTTTATGCGTATTCGTGAAGAGGTCAGCAAATACATCCAGCGTTTGCAGGTTCTAGCTCAAGGAATTGCGACGGTTGATGTCTTACAGAGTCTGGCAGTTGTGGCTGAAACCCAGCATTTGATTCGACCTGAGTTCGGAGACGACTCACAAATCGATATCCAGAAAGGGCGCCATGCTGTCGTTGAAAAGGTTATGGGGGCTCAGACCTATATTCCAAATACGATTCAGATGGCAGAAGATACCAGTATTCAACTGATTACGGGGCCCAATATGAGCGGAAAGTCAACCTACATGCGTCAGTTAGCCATGACGGCGGTTATGGCTCAGTTGGGTTCTTATGTGCCAGCAGAAAGCGCTCATTTGCCGATTTTTGATGCCATTTTTACCCGTATCGGAGCAGCAGATGACTTGGTTTCAGGTCAATCAACCTTTATGGTGGAGATGATGGAGGCCAACAATGCCATTTCGCATGCGACTAAGAATTCTTTGATTCTTTTTGATGAGTTAGGACGGGGAACTGCAACTTACGATGGGATGGCTCTTGCCCAGTCCATCATCGAATATATCCATGAGCACATCGGAGCCAAGACCCTCTTTGCCACCCACTACCATGAGTTGACCAGTCTGGAGTCTAGTTTACAACACTTGGTCAATGTTCACGTGGCAACCTTGGAGCAGGATGGGCAGGTCACTTTCCTTCATAAGATTGAACCAGGCCCAGCTGACAAATCTTACGGTATTCATGTTGCTAAGATTGCTGGCTTACCAGCAGACCTTTTAGCAAGGGCAGATAAGATTTTGACTCAGTTAGAGAATCAAGGTACAGGAAGTCCAGTTCCTATGAGGCAAACAAGTGCTGTCACTGAACAGATTTCACTCTTTGATACGGCAGAAGAGCATCCTATCCTAGTAGAATTAGCTAAACTGGATGTTTACAATATGACACCTATGCAGGCTATGAATGTCTTGGTCGAGTTAAAACAAAAATTATAAAGCCAAGAATGACTAGTTATTCTAGTTGTATCAAGGAGACTTCTTTGACAAGTTCCCACTTTTTTGCTAGAATAACATCACACAAACAGAATGAGAAGGAGCTGACGCATTGTCGCTCCCTTTTGTCTATTTTTTAAGGAGAAAATATGCTGATTCAGAAAGTAAAAACCTACAAGTGGCAGGCCTTGGCTTCGCTTCTGATGACAGGCTTGATGGTTGCTAGTTCACTTCTGCAACCGCGTTATCTGCAGGAAGTGTTAGATGCCTTACTTGCTGGGAAATATGAAGCTATTTATAGTATCGGGGCTTGGTTGATTGGTGTGGCCTTGGTCGGTCTGGTTGCTGGCGGGCTCAATGTTATCCTTGCAGCCTATATTGCCCAAGGAGTTTCATCCGACCTTCGGGAGGACGCCTTCCGTAAAATCCAAACCTTTTCTTATGCCAATATTGAACAATTTAATGCGGGAAATCTAGTTGTTCGTATGACAAACGATATCAACCAGATTCAGAACGTCGTCATGATGACCTTCCAAATTCTTTTTAGACTTCCCCTCTTGTTCATCGGTTCGTTTATCCTTGCAGTTCAAACCCTCCCCTCCCTGTGGTGGGTGATTGTTCTCATGGTAGTCTTGATTTTTGCCTTGACTGCTGTCATGATGGGAATGATGGGCCCTCGTTTTGCCAAGTTTCAAACTCTTCTTGAGCGCATCAATGCTATCGCCAAGGAAAATCTGCGCGGTGTTCGTGTGGTCAAATCCTTTGTCCAAGAAAAAGAGCAGTTTGCTAAGTTTACAGAGGTCTCAGACGAACTTCTCGGTCAAAATCTTTATATCGGCTATGCCTTTTCAGTAGTGGAACCCTTTATGATGTTAGTTGGCTATGGGGCGGTTTTCCTCTCTATTTGGCTGGTCGCGGGAATGGTTCAGTCGGATCCTTCTGTTGTTGGTTCCATTGCTTCCTTTGTCAATTACCTGAGCCAGATTATCTTTACCATTGTTATGGTTGGATTTTTGGGAAATTCTGTCAGCCGTGCCATGATTTCCATGCGTCGTATTCGAGAAATTCTTGACGCAGAGCCAGCTATGACCTTCAAGGATGTCCCAGATGAAGAGTTGGTTGGAAGTCTTAGCTTTGAAAATGTAACCTTTACCTATCCAATGGACAAGGAACCAATACTGAAAGATGTGACCTTTACTATTGAGCCTGGTCAAATGGTTGGTGTAGTTGGAGCGACTGGTGCAGGAAAGTCAACCTTGGCTCAATTGATTCCACGTCTCTTTGACCCACAGGAAGGCTCTATTAAAATCGGAGGCAAGGATATTCGAGAAGTGAGTGAAGGAACCCTGCGTAAAACAGTGTCTATCGTTCTCCAACGTGCTATTCTATTCAGTGGAACCATTGCAGATAACTTGAGACAGGGTAAGGGAGATGCTACTCTATTTGAAATGGAACGCGCAGCCAATATTGCCCAGGCTAGTGAATTCATCCATCGTATGGAGAAAACCTTTGAAAGTCCAGTTGAGGAACGGGGAACCAATTTCTCTGGTGGGCAAAAGCAAAGGATGTCGATTGCCCGTGGAATTGTCAGCAATCCACGTATTCTGATTTTTGATGATTCGACCTCGGCCCTAGATGCTAAGTCAGAGCGCCTAGTGCAAGAAGCCTTGAATAAGGACTTGAAGGGAACAACAACCATTATCATCGCGCAAAAGATTAGCTCGGTTGTTCATGCAGACAAGATCTTGGTTCTAGATCAGGGACGATTGATTGGTCAAGGGACACATGCAGACTTGGTTGCCAACAATGCTGTTTATCGTGAAATCTATGAAACACAAAAAGGAAAGGAGGAGTGACATGAAAACAGTTCAATTTTTCTGGCATTACTTTAAGGTCTACAAGTTCTCATTTGTGGTTGTTATCTTGATGCTGGTTCTATCAACTCTTGCCCAAGCCCTCTTTCCGGTCTTTTCTGGACAAGCGGTAACAGAGCTAGCCAATTTAGTTCAAGCTTATCAAGATGGCAATCCAGAACTTGTTTGGCAAAGCCTATCAGGAATTATGGTCAATCTTGGCCTGCTAGTTTTGGTTCTCTTTATCTCCAGTGTCATATACATGTGTCTCATGACGCGCGTGATTGCAGAGTCGACCAACGAGATGCGCAAAGGTCTCTTCGGTAAGCTTGCTCGCTTGACGGTTTCTTTCTTTGACCGCCGACAAGATGGCGATATCCTGTCTCGTTTTACTAGTGATTTGGATAATATCCTCCAAGCCTTTAATGAAAGTCTGGTTCAGGTCATGAGCAATATTGTTTTATACATTGGTTTGATTCTTGTCATGTTTTCGAGAAATGTGACGCTGGCGCTCATCACCATTGCCAGCACACCAGTGGCCTTCCTCATGCTGATTTTCATCGTGAAAATGGCACGCAAATACACCAATCTACAGCAGAAAGAGGTAGGGAAACTCAACGCCTATATGGATGAGAGTATCTCAGGCCAAAAAGCCGTAATTGTCCAAGGAATTCAAGAGGATATGATGGCAGGATTTCTTGAACAAAATGAGCGCGTGCGCAAAGCAACCTTTAAAGGAAGAATGTTTTCAGGAATTCTGTTCCCTGTCATGAATGGGATGAGTTTGGTTAACACAGCCATCGTCATCTTTGCGGGTTCAGCTGTTTTATTAAATGATAAGACTATTGAAACTAGTACAGCCCTCGGTTTGATTGTTATGTTTGCCCAATTTTCTCAGCAATACTACCAGCCTATTATTCAAGTTGCAGCTAGTTGGGGAAGCCTCCAGTTAGCCTTTACAGGGGCTGAACGGATTCAGGAAATGTTTGGTGCAGAGGAAGAAATCCGACCTGAAAAGGCTCCAACCTTCACTAAGTTGCAAGAAGGTGTTGAAATCAGTCATATTGATTTCTCGTATTTGCCTGATAAACCTATTTTGAAAGATGTCAGCATTTCTGCTCCGAAAGGACAGATGACAGCAGTTGTTGGTCCAACAGGTTCAGGGAAAACGACTATTATGAACCTCATCAATCGCTTTTATGATGTTGATGCTGGTGGGATTTGTTTTGACGGCAAAGACATCCGTGACTATGATTTAGATAGTCTCAGAAGCAAGGTGGGAATTGTCTTGCAAGATTCAGTCTTATTTAGTGGAACCATTCGAGACAATATCCGTTTCGGTATGCCAGATGCTAGTCAAGAAATGGTTGAGGCAGCAGCCAAAGCAACCCACATTCATGACTATATCGAAAGCTTACCTGATAAATACGATACTCTTATAGATGATGACCAGAGCATCTTCTCAACAGGACAAAAGCAATTGATTTCTATCGCTCGAACCCTGATGACAGATCCAGAAGTTCTCATTCTCGATGAAGCAACTTCAAACGTAGATACGGTGACAGAAAGTAAGATTCAGCATGCTATGGAGGCGGTTGTAGCGGGTAGAACCAGTTTTGTCATTGCCCATCGTTTGAAGACCATCCTCAATGCAGACCAGATTATTGTCCTTAAAGATGGAGAAGTCATTGAACGCGGTAACCACCATGAACTTTTGAAACTAGGTGGCTTCTACTCAGAACTTTATCACAATCAATTTGTTTTCGAATAAGAAAGAAGTTGTCCTATGTGGGCAGCTTTTTCTTGTCCATAAAAAATTTTTATCACAGCCTTAAAAAAAACATATTAGACGAAAGTCATTTTGAGTGATATGATAGGACTATCGTTATACTCAATGAAAATCAAAGAGCAAACTAGGAAACTAGCCGCAGGTTGCTCAAAGCACTGCTTTGAGGTTGTGGATAGAACTGACGAAGTCAGTAACCATACCTACGGTAAGGCGACGCTGACGTGGTTTGAAGAGATTTTCGAAGAGTATTAACATTCGAAAGGAGAGACATCATGACTAGAACGGTTGTAGGAGTTGCTGCAAATCTATGTCCAGTAGACGCAGAAGGCAAAAACATTCACTCATCTGTATCTTGTAGATTCGCAGAGAGTATTCGTCAAGTCGGTGGTCTTCCTTTAGTCATTCCTGTTGGTGATGAGTCAGTTGTACGCGATTATGTGGAAATGATTGACAAACTTATTTTGACAGGCGGTCAAAATGTCCATCCTCAGTTTTATGGAGAGAAAAAGACCATCGAGAGCGATGATTACAATCTAGTCCGTGATGAATTTGAATTGGCACTCTTGAAGGAAGCTCTCCGTCAGAACAAACCAATTATGGCAATCTGCCGTGGTGTCCAACTTGTCAATGTTGCCTTTGGGGGAACCCTCAATCAAGAAATCGAAGGTCACTGGCAAGGACTACCTTTCGGAACATCTCACTCTATTGAGACAGTGGAAGGAAGCGTGGTGGCTAAGCTATTTGGAAAAGAAAGTCAGGTCAACTCCGTCCATCGTCAGAGTATCAAAGATTTGGCACCTAATTTCCGTGTAACTGCTATTGATCCCAGAGACCAAACCATCGAAGCGATTGAATCTATCGACGAGCACCGTATTATCGGTTTGCAGTGGCATCCAGAGTTTCTAGTTAATGAAGAAGATGGCAATTTAGAATTATTTGAGTATTTATTGAATGAACTGTAACGACTGGAACATCTAGTCGTTTTTCTTTTATTATTTCAAAATTTTTGGAATGTGGGATTTTTACGCAAACGTTTGAATTCTGATAAAAATTGGAGAAATTCGACAAAAAAACTTGAAAAAAACGAAGGTAAGCGTTATGATAGAAAAGAAGAAATATTGGAGGAATAACATGTCACATATTAAATTTGATTATTCAAAAGTTTTAGACAAATTTGTTGCCCCGCATGAAGTGGAATACATGCAAGCACAAGTAACAGCAGCAGATGAATTGATCCGTAAAGGAACTGGTGCTGGTAGCGACTTTTTGGGTTGGTTGGACCTTCCTGAAAACTACGACCGCGAAGAATTTGACCGTATCTTGAAAGCTGCTGAGCAAATTAAGTCAGACAGCGATGTTTTGGTTGTGATCGGTATCGGTGGATCTTACCTTGGTGCCAAAGCAGCAATCGACTTCTTGAATCACCATTTTGCTAACTTGCAAACAAAAGAAGAACGCAAAGCTCCACAAATCCTTTACGCAGGAAACTCAATCTCATCTACTTACCTTGCTGACTTGGTAGAGTACGTAGCTGACAAAGACTTCTCAGTAAACGTGATTTCTAAATCAGGTACAACAACTGAACCAGCTATCGCTTTCCGTGTCTTCAAAGAACTTTTGGTTAAGAAATACGGACAAGAAGAAGCAAACAAACGTATCTATGCAACGACTGACCGCCAAAAAGGTGCTGTTAAGGTTGAAGCAGACGCTAACGGTTGGAAAACATTTGTTGTTCCAGATGATATCGGTGGACGCTTCTCAGTATTGACAGCTGTTGGTTTGCTTCCAATCGCAGCATCAGGAGCTGACATCAAAGCCCTTATGGAAGGTGCTAACGCAGCTCGCAAAGACTACACTTCAGATAAAATCTCTGAAAACGAAGCTTACCAATATGCAGCTGTTCGTAACATCCTTTACCGTAAAGGCTATGCAACTGAAATCTTGGTAAACTATGAACCATCACTTCAATACTTCTCAGAATGGTGGAAACAATTGGCTGGTGAATCAGAAGGGAAAGACCAAAAAGGTATCTACCCAACTTCAGCCAACTTCTCAACTGACTTGCACTCACTTGGTCAATTTATCCAAGAAGGAACTCGTATCATGTTTGAAACAGTTGTTCGTGTTGACAAACCCCGTAAAAACGTGATTATTCCTAGCTTGGAAGAAGACCTTGATGGACTTGGGTACCTTCAAGGAAAAGACGTTGACTTTGTAAACAAAAAAGCGACTGACGGTGTTCTTCTTGCCCACACAGATGGTGATGTACCAAACATGTACGTGACTCTTCCAGAGCAAGACGCTTTCACTCTTGGTTACACAATCTACTTCTTCGAATTGGCTATCGCCCTTTCAGGTTACTTGAATGCTATCAACCCATTTGACCAACCAGGTGTTGAAGCTTACAAACGCAACATGTTTGCCCTTCTTGGAAAACCAGGATTTGAAGAATTGAGCAAAGAACTTAACGCACGTCTATAATAGAAGAAAAGAGTGGTTTGTCCACTCTTTTTACTCTCTTTATTCATAGCAATTGGACTCAGCCAAGACTTGTGATATAATATAGAGAGCAAAAAGGCAGACGCCTAGAGACTTTATAGGAGAAACTATGTCAAAAGATATCCGCGTACGTTACGCACCAAGTCCAACAGGACTACTACACATCGGGAATGCCCGTACAGCATTGTTCAACTACTTGTATGCACGTCATCATGGTGGAACTTTTATCATTCGTATAGAAGACACTGACCGTAAACGTCATGTCGAGGATGGTGAACGTTCACAACTTGAAAACCTTCGTTGGTTAGGAATGAATTGGGATGAAAGCCCAGAAACACATGAAAATTACCGCCAGTCTGAACGTTTGGACTTGTATCAAAAATACATCGACCAATTGCTAGTTGAAGGAAAAGCCTACAAATCTTATGTTACAGAAGAAGAGTTGGCAGCTGAACGCGAACGCCAAGAAGCAGCTGGCGAAACACCACGCTACATCAATGAATACCTTGGTATGAGTGAAGAGGAAAAAGCAGCTTACATCTTAGAACGTGAAGCAGCAGGGATCATCCCAACGGTTCGTTTGGCTGTCAATGAGTCAGGTATCTACAAGTGGCATGATATGGTTAAAGGCGATATCGAATTTGAAGGTGGCAATATCGGTGGTGACTGGGTTATCCAAAAGAAAGACGGCTACCCAACTTACAACTTTGCCGTTGTCATCGATGACCATGATATGCAAATTTCTCACGTAATCCGTGGAGACGACCACATTGCTAATACACCAAAACAGCTCATGGTTTATGAAGCACTTGGTTGGGAAGCTCCAGAGTTTGGTCACATGACCTTGATTATCAACTCTGAAACCGGGAAAAAATTGTCTAAGCGCGATACCAACACCCTTCAGTTTATCGAAGACTACCGTAAAAAAGGTTATTTACCAGAAGCAGTCTTTAACTTTATCGCCCTTCTTGGTTGGAATCCAGGTGGCGAAGATGAAATCTTCTCTCGTGAAGAATTGATTAAACTTTTCGATGAAAACCGCCTCAGCAAGTCTCCAGCAGCCTTTGACCAGAAAAAACTAGACTGGATGAGCAATGATTATATCAAGAATGCAGACCTAGAAACTATCTTTGAAATGGCAAAACCATTCTTAGAGGAAGCAGGCCGTTTAACTGACAAGGCTGAAAAATTGGTAGAACTCTATAAGCCACAAATGAAATCAGTAGATGAGATTATCCCATTGACAGATCTCTTCTTCTCAGATTTCCCAGAATTGACCGAAGCAGAGCGCGAAGTCATGGCGGGAGAAACGGTCCCAACAGTTCTTGAAGCCTTCAAAGCAAAACTTGAAGCGATGACAGATGATGAATTTGTAACAGAAAATATCTTCCCACAAATCAAAGCTGTTCAAAAAGAAACAGGTATTAAAGGAAAAAATCTTTTCATGCCAATTCGTATTGCTGTTTCAGGTGAAATGCATGGGCCAGAATTGCCAGATACTATCTTCTTGTTAGGCCGTGAAAAATCAATCCAGCATATTGAAAATATGTTAAAAGAAATCTCTAAATAAGAAGGATGCAATAATGGACATCTGGGAAAAGATGTACGAAGAAGCACGGAAACTATACGATCCACATGAAGTATCTGATTTTGTTTACGCTAACCATGTCGTAGCCGCAGTAGAAGCAGAAGATGGACAAATATTTACAGGATTCTGTATGGAGGGAACCTGTGGTGTTTTCCATCTCTGCGCAGAGCGAGCGGCACTCTTTAATATGTACCAATTTTCAGGACAAACTAAGGTTAAAAAAGTATTAGCCTTTCGAGACAGACCGCCTTATGGTGGAAGTTCAGGAATGCCCTGTGGAGCTTGCAGAGAATTCCTTTTAGAGTTGAACGCTGAAAATAAAGATGCAGAATTCATGATGGACTACGATAGAAGAAAGATAGTGAAAGTCGCAGAACTAATGCCCTATTGGTGGGGAGAAGAACGTGCTTCTAAGTTTAATAATAAATAGAAGAGTCAGTATAATTCTGGCTCTTTTTACTTAACTTAAAAAAGTTTAAAAAAAGTGTTGACAAAGTTAGAAAAGGCTGTATAATAGTAAGAGTTGAAAATAACAACTCTGGTCCGTTGGTCAAGGGGTTAAGACACCGCCTTTTCACGGCGGTAACACGGGTTCGAATCCCGTACGGACTATGGTATATTGTGGTTTGAAACACTTGATGAAAAAAGTTTAAAAAAGTTTCAAAAAAGTGTTGACAAGCGAAAGCGACTGTGATATACTGATATAGTTGTCACTTGAGAGAAGTGAGTGACAAAGACCTTTGAAAACTGAAC